>JAYUFF010000818.1:0-10894 GCA_043738825.1 Schlesneria sp. | reverse complement strand
CCTGCATCATGCGTGAGTACATCTCGTTGGCCTCGGGATACTTCACGAGGAAGTTTCGCCAGAAGCCCGCACGGACGAACTGCTTCACGCGATGCCAGTCGTGACGCTGCTCCTGACCGCGAATCATCTCGCGGAAGTGAGTTTGCTTCTCGGTCGGCAACGCCCACTCGGTCATCTCGCGATAGCTGCCGTCGGGGAGATAAACCCGGCCCAGCGGTGAGACGCGATCGACGGTCTCGGCCATCGTCGTGACGTGCAGCCAGTCGCGATTCTCACGGAGTGCGGTGAAGAACCGCCGGAACCAGCCGTCTCGATACACGAGATCCTTCGATCCCGGCCAGACCCCAAACTTTTCGCCGTCGTCGCCGAAGATCAGGACCGCGTTCGGAAACCGCTCTGCCACGCTGCGGCAGTGATTGATGGTCTCATACGGATCGGCGTAGGGGATCAGGTATCGCAGTCGCTCGCCGCCCGCAAAGACTTTTAGTAAGCGACCGCTTTCCTCGGTGAGGTAGTAGCCGTGCAGTTCGTCGTCGTGCAGGCCCGCGTTGCGGAAATGAGTGTCATCGAGCAGCGTGTACTCGATCCCCGCTTCGGCGATGTCTCCGGCGAACGACTGCTCCCAGACTCGTTCGGGAACCCACATGCCGCGCACGCGCGTGGCGAATGTCTGTTCGAGATGCCGCTTGTAGGTCGCGATCTGGCCGAGTCGGTCTCGGCGCGGGATCGCGGCGAGGATCGGCTCGTAGAACGGTCCACCGAGTAACTCGACCTGCCCGCGCGCAACGAGTCCGCGCACGCGAGCGATGTAATCGGGATGCCGCTCGGTCAGCCATTCCAACAGGCTGCCGGAGATGTGCAGCACGACGGGGATCTCGGGAAACTCATCCAGCAGTTCGAGAAACGGGGCGTAGCTGTCGCAGTACGCGGCCTCGAACACACCGTCGAAATTTCCGATCGGCTGGTGGTTGTGCAGCGTGAGAATCAAGCGAACGGGGGCAGTCATTGCCGAGGCATCCTTTCCCGACAGGCGGAGCACTTCGCAGGTCGAGGTTGTCAGGCGGGGACGGACTCAATCTTCAAACTAGCCCGCCGCGCAAGCGAGGGCCAAGCGATCAGCAACGCGAAGCCCTCGCTTGCGCGTCGGGCTAGTACTGACTAACCGGTGTCAGACCGCAGAATCGTCATTTCGCCAACCAACCTGCAACCAAACTCGGTGGGGTCGCAAGGTCCATGACGACCGGGCAAGCTGGCGAAGAGGGGCCTGTGCGATGCTGGCTTCAATCAAAACGAGCCGTTGCGTTTGTGTAGGCCGACTTCGCCGAAGTCGGCGAGAAGAAAGGCAGCGAAGCGGATTTCGGAGAAATCCTCCTACAGTTTGGGAGTGTCCGATTCCGCGTACGTCAATCCAAATCGACATCGCGCAGGAACTCGGCGGCTTGTTCGGGCATGACCGGGTTGATGTAGAAGCCGCTGCCCCACTCGAACCCGGCGACGCGGGTGATGCGCGGGAAGAGTTCCATGTGCCACAGGAAGTGCGGCAGTTCCGGCTGGTTGAACGGAGCCGTGTGGATCACGTAGTTGTACGGCGGGTCGTCCAGCGCGAGTTCCAGCTTGCGGAGGACCGTCTTCAAGACCGTGCCGAGTTCTTCGATGGCCGGTCGCGTGATGTTCTCGAAGTGACTGGATTGCTGCTTCGGCAGAATCCACGTCTCGAATGGAAAACGGCTGGCGAACGGACAGAACACGACGAAGTTGGCCGTGTCGAGGACGATTCGCGAGCCGGTCGCCAGCTCCTGCTGAATCATGTCTTCGAAGATCGAACGGCCTCGGTAATTGAAGAACTCCAATGCGCCGTTCATCTCCTCCGCGATCGAGATCGGCACGACCGATGTCGCCATCAATTGCGAGTGACAGTGTGGCAGCGACGCGCCCGCCAACGCCCCCTTGTTCTTGAAGATCAGCGCGTGGACGAGCCGTCGGTCGCGCTTCAGGTCCACCAGCCGGTCGTGGTAGACCCACAGGACTTCGCGGATGTTGTCCACGCTCAGCCGCGACATGTTCGTCTCGCCGTGCGGGCATTCGATGACCACCTCATGCGCGCCGATGCCGTTCATCAGGTCGTAGATGCCGTCGCCGCGTTTCTCCAAGTTCCCTTCGATCTGCAGCGCGGGGAACTTGTTCGGGACGACTCGCACGCGCCAGCCGGGACCGTTCGGCTGCGAGCCGTAATTGCGATAGGCCATGATTTCGGGAGGCGTGGCCGCTTCGTTGCCTTCCGCAAACGGATCGAACTCCCCATCCACGGCCTTCGGATCATCTTTGACCTCGATCGGCCGTTTGGCTCGGTCGGGAGCCATTACCACCCAGCGTTGGACGATCGGATCTTTGCGAAGTTCGGGCATGGTTTGTTTTCTCGGTCGTCTTGTGCGTGGGTCATCGGGTCATCGGGACAAGGGGACAAGGGGATGGGGAGAGAAATGCCGACGAGTCACTTTCTTTCCCCTTGTCTCCCCCTCCCCTTGTCCTTCTTCAAGCCTGCCACATCTGGAGTTCAAAGTCGGGCGTCGGTTCGGTCATCGTTAGCAGTCCCTCGCGCGGGACTCGGTCTTCATTTTGGTTGTCACGGAACGCGGCGACGTAGAACTCGACACGCGCCCCTTGCACAAAGTTGAGGGCCGTCAGCGGAGCGGCCACCTCCAACACGCTGTGGACGGCGACTTCGGCCTGCGACAGCGCGACCATTTGTTCGGTGAGATAGATCGCGGCGACCAGCTCGCCCGTGCGGAAGCCGGAGATCCGAATATCGACTTCGTTGGGTTCGGCGAAGCCGATGCGGATCTCGTCGATGGCGTGGAGATCGTCCGACGCGCGGTTCGCGGTGTCGATGCGGAGCAGGAATCGTTCGGCATCGAAGCCGAAGTAGATTTCGCGAATGATGCCGCGCGTGACCATCGTCATCGTGCCGCGTTCGCTGCCGCTGACGTAATGCCCCGCGTTGATCCACTCGAAGTACGTTTGCCTGCCATCGACCTTCACCTTCAAAAAACCCTTCGGCTCCGTCTGAAACGGCTTCTGCCCGAAACTGCCGATGCGTCGGTCGAGTTGCGGCGGATACGGGGCTTTCAGCAGGATATAGACGTTTTTCAAATGCTTGCGGAACAAGTGATCGAACAGTCCGTCCTGCGCGCAGGAATGATCGTCGCCGAACCACCAGTACCAATCGCTCCCTTCGGCGATGTAGATTTCGTCCCACGCGCGCGCCAGCACGTCGGGTGAGTGCTGTCCCTCCGACTGAGTCTGCTTGAGAAACTCGCGCGCCTGATGGAGCAAGTCCCAGGCGGTGTGGTCCTCGGCGTGGCCGATCCAGATGCCGAAGTTGTGGTTGATCCAGCTTCCGGCGAAGAGTTGCGAGATGCGGTCGGTCGCCGGGAACTCGCGGATGTGGTCCTGGACTCGTACGGGCTGCACGCTGGGCCGTGAGACGCAACTGCGGTAGAGCGTCCGCAGGAACTGCACACCGCCATCGGCAAAGTATTCCCAACAGTTTTCTCCATCGAGAATGATCGGAACGAGAGCCGGCCGCCCCGCGTTGTGAGGTGCCGTCGCGAAGCCGATCGCGTCGATCTTACCCAGCAAATCATTGGCCGCGTGCTGCGGGTCAGTCCTCTGATACTGAAAGCCGATCAAGTCGCTGAGGGCGTGGTCACGAAAGATGATTTGCAACTGTCGATCCTGCTCCTCAACTCGCCAAGGGCGGTAGAGCATCTCCGAGTTGCGCATGAACCCGCTGCCGTCGCGCGAGACCCAACCGTTCGTGGACGCGGCGAGGATCTCCTCATCGGTGGCGATCCATTCGATCCCCTGATCGGCGATGGCCGCGATGACCTCCTGCGAGACTGATCCCTCGGACGGCCACATTCCAACGGGGTTCGCTCCGAAGAGCTTTCGATGGAACTCAACACCCTTCTTGAGTTGAGCAACGGCATCCTCGCGATATGAGTCGAGATGCTTCGGCAGCACGCAGCCGGGCATTGCCTGCCGCGCGCAGCGCTTGTCCCACAGCAACGGCAGAATCGGGTGATAGAACGGCGTCGTGGTGAGTTCCACCTGACCACTTTGCATCAGCTCGCGATGCAGCGGGATCACCTGCCGCAAGACCTCAAGTTGCTTGTGCAGGAGCCACGCTTTCTCGGCCTCCGTCCAACCGTGTCCTTTCTGGAGGAACGCCTTCAAGTCGGAGTCAAGATCAAACAACAGCGGATGAAACCACGTGAGGTTCGACCAGACTTGCAGGTCGCGGATGTCGCGTTCGGTGAAGCGTTTGATGGCACGCTCGAAGGGATCGGTGTTGGCGGCACGTTTCTGGAGCAGTTCCGCGTAGCGCGGATACGGGCGGATCATGTTCTCGTGATTCGCCATGAAGAACTGGTCGAGCAGGAACCGCGCGTCCGGTTCGCCAAGGCCATCCGCCGGCAGCCGCGACACGTCGAGATGCCGGTCGCTCGCCCCGTCGTCGGTGTACGCGAGCAACTGTTCGAGCAGACTCGGAACCAGATTGATCGTGCAGCGGAACTCGGGCACCTCTTTGATGTGCCACGCCATTCCCCAATAGTCCTTCGTCCCGTGCAGCCTGACCCACGGCATCGGGTTCTCGCCACCCACCCGATCCGGGTAGTACGGCTGATGCTGATGCCAGACAAAGGCGAGGTTTACGGCAGGCATCGGGGGAGATCTCGTCAGGAAGGCGTTTCGGATTTCGGATCTGAGATTTCATGCTTCCCGCTTCGGGCCTTACCGTTCGTCGCCCGAGCATTCCGGTTCCGGCCGTCGTTTGGCGATGGCTCGTTCGTAGACACGCACGTATTCGGCGGCGCTGTGTTTCCACGACCAGTCGCGTCTCATGCCGGTCTGTTGCAGCTTTCGCCAGGTCGGTTTGTCGGCGTACATGGTGCGGGCGCGGCAGATGTTCCAGAAGAGCGTCTCGCCGCGAAACTCGTGGAAGCTGAAGCCGTTTGCCGCGCCGGCCGCGAGGTTCTGGTCGCTGGCATCGACGACCGAGTCGGCCAGACCGCCGACGGCTCTCACGATGGGAACCGTGCCGTAGATCAGGCTGTACATTTGATTGAGGCCGCACGGCTCGAACTCGCTCGGCATCAGGAACGCGTCGCAGCCCGCTTCGACCTGATGCGACAGTTCCTCGTTGTAGCCGATTGTCGTCGAGACCTTGTCGGGGTGCTCGGCCGCCAGTTGCCTGAGCAATTCTTCGTATCTCGGATCGCCGCTCCCGAGAAACACCAACTGCACGTCTTGATCGAGCAGCACGTCCGCGCATTGGCCGATCAGCGAGAAGCCCTTTTGTCCGGTCATCCTCGACACGCTGCCAAACAGCGGCACGTTCGGTCGAACCGGGAGTCCGAGCCGCTGCTGAAGCGCGGCCTTGCACGCGGCCTTCCCGATCTCGACGTTGTCCACCGAATAGTTCTGCGCGAGGTACGGATCGGTGGTCGGATGCCAGATCTCGGTATCGACGCCGTTCAAAATTCCCACGAGGTCACTCGCACGCGAACCCAGAATCCCGTGCAGGCCGCAACCATACTCGGGCGTTTGAATCTCGCGCGCGTATGTCGGACTGACGGTCGTCAGCACGTCCGCGAAAGAAATCCCGGTCTTCAACAGATTGAGATGCCCAAAGTATTCCATTTGACGCCAGTTGAAGTACTTCCAGTCGAGTCCCGTCAGGTGCATGTCCCAGTGCCAGAAGCGACCCTGGAACGCCATGTTGTGAATCGTGAACACCGTCGCGGTGTGATCCAGCCCCGGCTGTTGCCGCAGCTCCACCTCGACGAGTGCCGGAATGAGGCCGGTCTGCCAGTCATTGGCATGAATGACATCGGGCTTCAGATTCAGATGTCGCACGGCTTCGATGACCGCCCGGCTGAAGAAGACGAAGCGTTCACAGTTGTCCCGGTAGTCCTGATCGTTCTCGACGTAGACGCCCTTGCGATCAAAGTAGATCGGCTGGTCGATCAGATAGACGGTGACGTTCGATCCCGGCAGCGTCCCCTTGAGGACGCGCGCATCCACCATTTTTTGACCGACGGCCACTCGCAGCGCCAGCGGCGTCGATTCGACCGGTGGCGCGTCGGGCATCTTGGCGAAGAGCTGCGGGTAGTGAGGCACGATCAGCGTGACCTCGTGCCCGGCTCGCGCGAGCGCCTTCGGCAATGCCGAGGCCACGTCAGCGAGGCCGCCCGTTTTGGAAAACGGAACCGCTTCGGAACTGGCGACCACGATGCGCATGTCGTCGCTCCCCTTCGGCACGAACGGCCGGTTGCCTCGTCATCACAACACCATCGAGCCGACGGACTCGACGCTCAAACAGGCCGCTCCGCCATCGAACTGCATGAGCCGCCGTGAATTCGGACGCAGACTTTACCCCGCCGCATGCCTCTTCGCAGCCGAGGGACCACTCAAATCGTGGCGCGTTCGAGTTATCGACCGCGCCGCCGTCGTCGCTTCACGCGAGAGACGGCGGCTCAACAGAAGTCGCGAACAAAACGGCGAGCTTCGGTTCTGGACGCCGCTCGAAGCTCATCGCTATACTCCGCGCGTCAACCGACCAGTCACAGTTCCCGGTTCAATCCCACCCTTTTTGGAAACCGAGGTCACACATCATGGCTCTGTACGAGATCGAGACGAACGCACACATCATGATCGCTTGGGCGAGCGATCAGGCGGCGGCCGAGGCTGTTGCTCGCGAGAACTATCCCGAGGACCAGGTGAAGCGCGTCGCCAAGCGCCCGCGCGACGTGTGGGTGATCTCCAAGAGAATGCTCGGCATCGAAGGGTCGCTCGAACCCTGCGACAAGGCCCGCGATTGCCTCAGCCGTGCCAAAGGCGACAAACTCCACGCGATCCGCCTCTACATGCAGGACACCGGCTCCGATCTCCACGAAGCCCAGCGTGCCGTCGAAACCAACATGTCACTCGGCTGGTGAGCCGTCCGCCACAGGCGGTTTGTCCGCGATGACGATGGGTTGAGCGAGTGCGAGTGCGATTCGTTCGAGCGATGGACGATTCAAGAAGCGGAAGAGGATTCTTCGGAACGGGGGGCGTCAGCCCCCTGTTTCGTTGAGTGATCGGACCATGATTCACGCGGCAACTCGTCTTTCGGTGATCCGGGGGTTCGGATAGATTCTCGCCGTGAACACATCGGCCCGACTCGGAGAGTGCGGGCGACGATCGAACCTGGGAAAGGAAGCCCGATGCGCAGCATCTGCGTCATGAATCAGAAGGGTGGCGTCGGCAAGACGACCACCAGCGTGAACCTCGCGGCGGGACTCGCCAAACAGGGACGCAGCGTCTGCCTGATTGACCTCGATCCGCAGGGACACTCCTCGCTCCATTTGGGCGTCGATGCATTTGGCCAGACACCCACGGTCTACGATGTTTTCTCGGGCAAGAAGACGCTGGCCGAGGTCAAGCAACTGGCGGTCGATAATCTGTGGGTCGTCCCGTCGGACCTCGATCTGGCCGCGACGGAAGTTGAACTGGTGGACGCTCCCGGACGCGAACTGATCCTGCGCGGAGCCATCGACCGACTGCTTCAACACCAGCCGTTCGATTACATCGTCATGGACTGCCCGCCGTCGTTGGGAGTCCTCACCATCAACGCGCTGACTTCGGCAAAGGAAGTCTTCATTCCATTGCAGCCTCATTTTCTCGCGCTGCAGGGGATGTCAAAGCTCTTCGAGACGACGGCCCTCGTCAAACGACGGCTCAATCGCGAACTGAAGGTGAGCGGCATCATTCTCTGTCTGTACGAGACGGCTACTCGGTTGGCGGCCGACATCACGGACGACCTGATCCGATTTCTCGAACAGAGCGACCCGCAGGCCCCGTGGAAGAACGCCAAGATTTTCGACAGCCGCATCCGCCGCAACATCAAGCTCGCTGAAGCGCCTTCGTTCGGGCAGTCGATTTTCGACTACGCCAGCAAGAGTCCCGGTGCCCTCGACTACGCGGCCCTCGTCGCGGAAGTCATCGCCGCCGAAGTGGCCGTGACTTCGCCGACGGTCGCAACTCCCGCCGCCGCGTGATCGTCTGAAGCGACTGGCCGCAAAAAACACAAAGAGACGCGAGAAGGATGAAGTCAGGGTTCATTCCAAACCCGCTTCCTTGTTTTCGCGTCTCTTCGCGTTCTTTGCGGCCAGTCCCATTCTCTTTTCATGACTGGCTGCGATGAGTCGATCCGCTGCAGGGCCATCGCCTTGTTGAATCTGGGGTATTGGGTGCCACGGTCACGGAGCTTCGACGTGGCCGTGAGAGTGGGAAACAGCCTTCACTTCCTTGCACGGCCACGTCGAAGCTCCGTGACCGTGGCACCCCCATTTGAAACAGGCGATTGCCCTGGTGATATCCCGTGTGAGTTCGCCCTCGCTCACGCTGCGGGTTACTTTGGAAACCGCCTCTAGCCAACCGGCTTGAGCCGTGGTCGTTTGGAAACCCAGCCATTTCGTTCAGCCATCGATTGCGCGGTGGAGACGAGACCGTCAACATCCAGTCCGATATCGGCGAGCAGTTCGTCCCGCTCGCCATGCTCGATGAAGCGGTCGGGAATCCCGAGGCACTTCAAATTGTTGGTGCTCACGCCCGCCGCGTTGGCCGCTTCGAGGACCGCCGCGCCGAAGCCGCCGCAGACGGTGTTCTCTTCCACGGCGATCACGAAGCCGGTTTGTTCGAGTGCCCGGAAGATCGCCTCTTCATCGAGCGGCTTGGCGAACCGGGCGTTGATGACGCCGACATCCAAGCCCTGCTCTCTCAGCCGTTCCGCCGCGCGGACGCACATCGGGAAGAAAGCTCCGAACGCGAGGAACATCCCGTCCTCACCCCACTCCCAGACTTCAGCCTTGCCGAATTCGACCGGTGTCTCGGGGCGAACGACGCTCTCGACGTTGGCCTTCGGGTAGCGGATCGAGACCGGGCTGGGATGCGACAACGCGAAGTCGAGCATCGGCGCGACATCGAGTTCGTCGCCGGGAGCCATCACCGTCATGTTCGGGAAGACGCGCATGTACGTGTTGTCGAAGACGCCGTGATGCGTCGGGCCGTCGGGACCGGCCAGGCCGCCTCGGTCGATGCAGAACGTGACGGGCAGGTTCTGCAGCGCGACCTCTTGAAAGATGTGATCGAAGCTGCGTTGCAGGAACGTGCTGTAAATGTTGACGATCGGCCGCAGCCCCGCCTTCGCCATGCCCGCTGCGAAGGCGACCGTGTGCGCCTCGCAGATGCCCGTGTCGAAGAATCGTTCGGGGAAATCCTTGCGGATGCGGCCGAGCTTGTTCCCTTCGCACATGGCGGCGGTCAGCACGCTGACTTTCTCGTCGCGCCGCATCGCGTCATAGATCGCGTCGCTCATCGCGTTCGTGTACGCCTTCGACGAAGACTTTTTGACGGAGAGTACTTCGTTGCGAGAATTTCTCTCAAACGGAGGCGGTGCATGGTACATGACCGGGTCTTCGCAGGCCGGATCGAACCCCTGGCCCTTCTGAGTGAAGACGTGCAACAGCACGGGACCGCTCACTTCCTTGACCATCTCCAATGCGCGTCGCAGCCCGAGCAGATCGTGGCCATCAATGGGGCCGATGTACCGGAAGCCCATCTCCTCGAACAGCATCCCGCCGTGAAGAAACCCTTTCATCGCATCCTTGAATTGCGAGATCGCATCGCGCGACATCTTGCCCACGACCGGCAGCTTGTTCAGCAGCCAGTTCACGTCGCGCTTGAGGCCGTTGTAAAACGGAGCCGTCCGCGCCTTGTCGAGATACTTCGCCAGTCCCCCCACGCGCGGGCAGATTCCCATCTTGTTGTCGTTCAAAATGACGAGCAGATCTTTTTTGAGTTCGGCGGCGTTGTTCATCGCCTCGAAGACGATGCCCGACGGCAACGCCCCGTCGCCGATGACGGCCACCGATTTTCGACCGGTCTGCCCGAGCAAGTCATCTCCCGCCTTCAGGCCCAGCACCGTCGAGACGCTCGCCCCCGCGTGGCCCGTCATGAACAGGTCGTACTCACTCTCGTTCGGATTCGGGAAGCCCATCAGCCCCCCCTTGGTCCGGATCGAGCGGAAGCGATCGAACCGCCCGGTGATCAGCTTGTGCGGGTAAATCTGATGCCCCGTGTCCCAGATCAGCCGGTCCTTCGAGAAGTCGTAGACGAGATGCAGCGCGAGACACAGCTCGACGACGCCGAGGTTGCTCGCAAAGTGAGCCGACCGCTCCTGGACGAGGTTGCAGAGCGCCTCGCGAATCTCGTCGGCAAGCTGCAACAGTTGCGAATCGGTCAACCCGCGCAGATCGCGCGGCGAGTCAATCTTCGGCAGCAGTTCAAAGTTCATGGTCATCTCCTTTGGAGTGCGGAGATTCATCTCCGCTTTCTCTTGCGGCCATGCCGCTTTCATTTTTCCATCAGGCAGTAAGCAGAAACAAAAGCGGCGATGAATCGCCGCACTCCACAGCTAAAGATCGCGCCGCGTCACAAACCGAGCCAACTCGACGAGCTTGCGGCCCTGCTCACCGAGAGGCTCCAACAACCGGCATGCTTCATCAATGAGTGCATCCGCTTTGCGACGGCTGTCCTCAACACCCAGCAGCGCCGGATAAGTCATCTTGCCGAGAGTCGCATCTTTCCCGACCCCCTTCCCCAGTTTGGCGGCATCGCCCGTCACGTCCAACAGGTCATCCGCAATCTGGAACGCCAAACCAACACGCTTTCCGAACTCTTCCAGCCGATTGACGAGTTTCGCGTCGGCCTGCGCCACCCGAGCACCCAGCGTGACCGCCGAACACAGCAACCGCCCGGTCTTACGCCGATGAATCGCCTCCAGTTGGGC
>JAYUFF010000817.1:0-4119 GCA_043738825.1 Schlesneria sp. | reverse complement strand
CAGCCGCCGGTGAGCCGCCGCCGCGCGTGATCGTATTTTTGGATGCCGACTACAGCGACCACGCGGATTTGCTGCCGCAACTTGTGGCACCGATCTTTGAGGGCCGAGCCGACATGGTCCTCGGCTCACGCATCATGGGAGAACGTGAACCCGGTGCGATGCCGCCGGTCGCGTACTTCGGAAATCACTTTGCGTGTTTTCTGATGCGAGTCTTGTTCGGCGCGAAGTTCACCGACCTCGGCCCGTTCCGGGCCATCAACTACGCCAAGCTCCGCGAGTTGGCGATGTGCGACACGAATTATGGCTGGACGATCGAGATGCAGATCAAGGCCGTTCGCGCCGGTTTGCGTTGGCTCGAAATCCCGGTGCCGTACCGGTGTCGCATCGGCCAGAGCAAAATCAGCGGCACCGTCTCCGGCGTCGTCAAAGCGGGCAGCAAGATTCTGTGGACCATCGCCCGCTACGGACTGAAAAGGACGACGCGATGAATGCCTCAACTCGTCGCCTCATTCTGCTCGGCATCGGTTGCTGGCTGTGCTATCTCGTGGTCGCGTTCAGCACTCGCAGCCTGCATGAAAGTGGGTCTGGTAATCATGCCCTGCTGGGGTTGCTTGTACTGTTTGGAGTGGCGTTCGGCCTACATCTTCTCGCGTTGCGCGTGGCGATCCGATTGCCGGATGATCGTCGATTGCTGGCGATCCTTTGGACCGGAGCGATCGTCTTTCGACTGACCTTGTTGCAGTCGGATTCCATCGAGGAAATCGACCTGTATCGCTACGTGTGGGACGGAGCCGTCAGCACTCAAGCCGTGAGTCCCTTCCGTTACAGTCCACACCAAGTGCTGGCGGCCTCGGCCGATGATGCGCTTCCCGACGACCTCGCGCGGCTGGTCCGTTTGCGAGACCGCTCGCCGGAATTGGCCGCGATCCTGCGGCGGGTCCATTTCGGCGAACTGCCAACGATCTATCCACCAGTCAGCCAGCTCGTCTTCGCCGCGTGCTCGTGGCTGACACCCGAAGGCAGCACTGTCACTACTCGCTTGTTGCTGATGAAGGCTTGGTTCGTCGCCTTCGATCTGCTCACGCTCGGACTGGTCGTGCGACTGCTGGGACAAGCGGGACGCCATCGCGGTTGGTCACTGGCCTACGGTTGGTGTCCGCTCGTCGTGAAAGAGATTGCCAACAGCGGGCATTTGGATTCGCTCGCCACATGCCTGGCGATGTTGGCTGTTTCATTCACCGTGTCGGCGATTATCACGAACTCGGAACAGCGGCGGCGGCGAGGGGGACTCGCAATGGCGGCGGCCATCGTGTTGGCATTCGGCGTCGGTGCAAAGTTGTTTCCGGTGGTGCTGGCTCCGCTGTTGTTGTGGATGCTGGTGAAGCGCGTCGGTTGGAGGACCGCCACATCGGCGGGCGTGGCATTCGTGGCCGTCAGCCTGGGGTTGCTGTGGCCGATGCGTCCCATTGATGCCGCCTCGCCCTCAACGTTCGACGAAGCCGAAGTCGCCATCATCATCAACGACCAACCGCCGATCCCGCCACAAGAGGTTTCGACGACTCCCCGCGATCCCAGTGAGAGCCTGCGAGCCTTCCTGAGTCGCTGGGAGATGAATGACTTTCTGTTCTTAGTCGTCATCGAAAATCTGCGTCCCTCGACCGGCCTGCCGCCGGAACAAGTCGCGTGGTTCACTGTGACCCCGGAGTCGTGGCGGCAAGCACTCGTCGCCAACGTGTCATCCGCAACCGGTGTCACTTCCGAACGAGTCCCCTTCGTGCTGACGCGGCTGCTGTTTGGCGGCGTGTTCGTCATCCTTTCGTGTGCGCTGGCTTATCAAGCCGCCTCATGCCGCGCCATAAAGGCATCGGCGACGCAGCCAACGCAGCACGTAATGGACGAGATGTCACGGCTTGTCCACCGTTTCCTGAGAGCAGCCTTCCTGACGCTGGTTTGGTTTTGGCTGCTGCTGCCGACGCAGAATCCGTGGTATCTGACTTGGGCGTTGCCTCTATTGCCGTTTGCAGGCCATCGCGCGTGGCTCGCGCTCAGCGGTTTGGCCTTCATTTACTACGTGCGTTTTTGGATGACGGCTCAGTTTCCCTCACCGTTGCTGGGCACGCCGTATACGGGGCCACAGTTCTTCGACTACGTCGTCACCTGGCTCGAATTCGCACCGTGGTTGGTTTGGCTGGCGATGACCTCCAGGCGAACTCAAGCAAGTGAGACTCAACCATGACTTGCTGGCGCACGAGGCGACCGACCCTCCCCGCTGATAGGCTCGGATTCCCCGGACGATCAGCGCCTCGGGGAGCCTCAATGACGGAGTTCAGCCTTGAAGCCTGACGCACCAGCGAAGGGCTGTCGCAGTTGATCCTTCGCTGGCGTATCAGGCTTCCAGGCGACCATGAACCATTCGGATCAGTGCCTCAACAGGAACTCGTTCGAGTTGAGCAGGGCATGTTGCAGGTCGTGGAAGCCCGCCGCTCGATCGTTGACACTGGCCAGATGCGCCCGGACCAAGGTGAGTTCGGGTGCCGTCGGACGGCGGCTGAGCGTGGTGAGATAGGCGAGTTCCAGAATTTCAGCATCGCTTTTTCCGGTGGCCATCCACTGGCTGACGCGGCCGTCCGGTGACTTGATGTTTTGGAGGATGCCTCGATTGTTGAGCAGGTGAATCACCTGACTGAGCGATGGATCGTCCTCGCGGGCGCATTCGCAGGTGACGTCGCGGACCGGTTTCGCGAAGGCCTTCAAGAATGAGTGCTCGATGGCTCCCTCGGCCAGTTCGACGGCTCGCGTGCCGCGCGGGTAACCGGGGAACTCTGCGGGGATGCCGGTCACGGTTGTGACGGCGTCGAGCAGTTGTTCGGCGGAGAGCATGCGTGGAACGGCGTGCGTGAAGTATGGGTCGGGGTTCGCCGCGAAGGCCGATTGCTTCGCCGCGGGCTGCGCGTCGAGTTGATAAGTACTGGAGTTCAGGATCAGTCGCAGCACCGGCTTCAGACGATAACCACTGCGAACGAACTCGTTCGCGAGGGCATCGAGTAACTCGGGATTCGACGGTGGGTTCGTGTCGCGGAAGTCATCGACCGGCTCGACGATGCCCCGGCCGAACAGGTGATACCAGACTCGGTTCGCGGTCGATCTCGCGAAGTACGGATTCTCGGGACGAGTCAGCCAGTTCACGAGTCGCTCGCGACGGTCGTCGTCGGGACCAAGTTCACCGGCCGCCTCACCGAAAGCGATCGGTGCCATGTTGACGTTCTTGGTCGGATGCCGCACGTCGCCACTGCGGTCGAGATAGACGATCTCATCGTCCGCCATGAACTGCTTCCCCTTGAACTTCACCCGCGCGAAGTAGGCGGCCAGCCCGTAGTAGTCGTCCTGAGTGATGGCCTCGAACGGATGGTTGTGACACTTCGCGCAGCCGATCCGCACGCCCAGAAACAGTTGGGCCATCGCTTCGGCGGCCTCATCCGGCGTGCGGGCGATGCGGTGGAAGTTGGCTCCCGGTTTGTGCAGCGTGTTGCCGAGACTCGTGAGCGTTTCGCGGGCAAACTCGTCGAACGGTCGGTCGTCTCGGAAGCGATCGACGAGGTAACGATGAAAGCTGTGAACTCCGCGCCGGCTGATCGTGACATCGCTGCCGCGCATCAAGTCGGCCCACCGAAGTGCCCACAGGTCGGCGTACTCATCACGCGCGAGCAACTCGTCAATCAGCGTCGCTCGCTTGTGGGCGTCCTTTGAATCGAGAAACCGTCGCGCTGCGTCGGGTGACGGGAGGCAGCCGATCACGTCGAGATAGACTCGCCGCAGGAAGGTCTCGTCGCGAGTGACCTGAGCGGGCAGCAATTGCAGGTCGCGCTGCTTGGCGAAGACATGCCGATCGACGGCATTGGCTTCGACGGGCGAGCGGAACTGGAACTCGGGATCGCGCTGCAAATACGACAGGCGAACTCCCGTGATGCGATCGAGATAGCGAACGAGGAACGACGCTTCGGCCGTGCGGTTGAACTCCACGAGGCCGCTGGAGTTGATCGTCGCGGTCTCCTTCTCATTCGTGGAGAAGACGGCGAGATCGGTCACGTCGCGGGCTGCGCCATCACTGAAGTGCGCGAC
>JAYUFF010000816.1:0-28583 GCA_043738825.1 Schlesneria sp. | reverse complement strand
GCGCGAGGTCGATGTCCAGCGCACGGCGCGAGAGCTTGGTGATGTGGGCGGCCAGTCGTCCCGCCAATCGCCAAAGTAGAGGGTCGAAGGGGGACATGGTCTCCTTCCAAAAAAGGGGGCGGCCGTCGAGGGGTCACTCGACGGCCGCCCAGGGAATCACACATCGGGTTGAGTAACGCAGGGACGTGGCGAATCACGCCCCTTCGATCTTCGTGGGAGTGAAGCTGACGCGGTCGCCGGGTTGGAGCACCTGATCGGACGTGGCCGGCTGACGATTCACGCGGATCAGATAGTCACAGGTCCGGCCGTGAGGCACGCGCTGCGTGAACAGCTTCGCGACGGTGGTGCCGTCGTCCACATGAATGTGGTCTGCGAATCCGCTGCCGTCATTGTTGATGTACAGAATTTGCATGGGAACTTTCTCCAAAGGGAACGGGGACGGAATCGGAAATGGTGCCTGGTGTGTGAGCGGCGACGAGTGGACGTTCGGCGAGTGAATTCATGACTCAACTCGCCGTTCGTTGACCTCGACCGCTCGTGGTTGTCGGTCAGAAGTGGTTGTGTCACGCGCACTCGGCGAGTTCTGCTTCAGGGAGAAAGACCTCCTCATCGTGATACGGATACGCGATGTCGCACTGCGCGCATTCGGCCCACTCGCCCTCGCCGTCAGACAATGGCACGTCTGAACCACAGCCGGGACAGGCGAGGCAGAGTTGGGCAGGTGGCTCACATTGTGGAACGACCAAATTGAGCAGGCTGAACCCCTGCGCACGAATTGTGCGCAGGGACTCTCCCGTCGCACGGGCAATCTGAGCATGCAGTCGATGTCGAGACATGATGGGACTCCTCAAGGGGAAACCAGGAAAAGTGCGCGCACCGCGTCCCGGAGACGGGTGAACGCGCGGGGAAAAACGTGCGTTCACCCGAGACACGGCGTCAGTCGGCTGCGGGACCGCCCGGTGTCAGCACATGGACGATGAGCCACTCCTCTTCAGCAAGAAGAGCGGCGCTGCGGGTCTCGAAGGGACCGAGGCGCGGACCCTGAGACGGAGAGAGATCGGCCCACCAGCGGCCGGCCTCGTCCGGTTCGACATGACTGGCACGGCGGATCGTCAGTTGGCCAAGTTCACCGAGTGGAATCGCCTCGCCATAGAGACACCTTGCTCCTCCGGCCGGATCGATGAACAGTTGCATCACGGCTCCTCACGGCGCACGGGACGGATGATCGCGCGGCGGGGCCGGTCCACCATCAAGCCGTCCAGGGACGATTGCACGCCCGCGAGTTGAGTGACTAGGCGTTGTCGGAGCGACGTGTTGTCACGCAGTTGCTGTGGTTTCACGCCACCGAGAACCTGCTGCGCTCGATGGACGAGGTCATCCAGTTGGTCATTCGAATGGACATTGAGCGTCCGAAACCTTTCGAAGAACTCCGTCAGATTGGTGACTGCCGAGTCTCGGAAGACCTTCGCTTTGCCGTCGAGGTCACCGCTGAGCCGGTCGCTCAGATGCTCGACGAGCTTCGACAGTTCCTCGGTGAAAGTTTGCTCCGCCAACCGCGCGGCTTCGTCGAAACGAGCCTGCATCCGCTGGCATTCCTGCTCGTACAGTTCGGGGTTGAGTTGCCGCAGGTAGCTCGGCGGCTCGACGGATGGATACTCATGCTCGATCCCGAACAGGCCGATCAGCGAATTAGGATAATCACCGGGATCGAACAAGCCTCCCAGGCGTCGCCGCGCCGCAGACCGCAGGTCGGCATAGTGCCGATCAAGCTCATCCACCGCTTCGGTGAGCTCCTCTCGAAAGCTCCCGATCTGCTGGTCAAAATCACTGATGGATCGCTGCCGGATCAAGCGAATCCCTGGTTCCGGGTACGGCAGCGAGACTGCTCGCCAGTAGCTCTGGCAGCGTCCCTTGATTGCGGTCACTGCTTTGAACGCTGGATGCGAGGTGTCGAGCAGCTTCTTGCCTGCCGACAAGAATTTCCCTTCCGCACCAAACGAATCGGCGGCCCGATTCTTCTGTTCAGCGGTGAGGGATTTGCGGACGCCCAGCCACGTAAAACTCAGCCGTGCGGCAGCCATCGTGCCGCGCAGCCGCTCGGACGCGGTAGCTCGCTGTGACGAATCCGTCGTCGGTTCGTCGAGCAAGGATGTGCTCATGGTGTGCCTTTCGTGAAGGAAGGTATGGCGTCAAAAAGAAAACGCCGCTCGATCCAGTGAAGGACCGAACGGCGTTGAATTGTTGTCAGGTGTCAAAGACCGAACGTGGCAGGAAGGTTCCAACTCGTAAGGAACCTATTTCTCGGGCTTCCAGCCTTCTCCTAACCAATCCGAATGAGTGATGTACGGCTTGATTGTTTTGCCGAGCAGCCCAAACCCCACGCGGATCTCCTGGTTCGGATCGTATCGTTTCAAGGGAAACGCGAATTTCACTGCGTGATCCTCATTGGGTTGCCAGGTCTCAAAGCTGTGCTCCCGTTTGTCCCAGTGCTTTTCGGCTCGGGCGGGATCTTCATTCACATTCACGAACAGCAAGACGTTTCGCAGTGTCGCGGGGTACTGATGCCAGAGAGTGATCTCCAGCGATGGGTCTCCGAACAACGGCTGGTTAAGTCTCCCAGTGACTTTGGGAACGACGAATGGAAGGGCATCGAGTTGAGCATTCTGATAACTGCCGTAGCCAAAAAGCCCGATGATCCCAGCAACGACGGCAATCCAGAAAACCGTCGAGCCATCTTGATACCAATAGCGTTCGCTCACCGGGATGGCCCTCCACTGGCGACAGAACCTGCATCCACTTTGACCTGAACTGTGCCGTCGGGTTGCACTACATGAATCCAGGAAGTCTTCGTGCGCGCCTCGCGCAAGCAGGCGAGGATCAGTTGACCATCCGGTGACGGAATCAGGTGGTGGACCAGAAAGTTTTCAGGCAGCGTGCCCTCCAGCAGGACTCGTCGCCGCTGGACCTTGGTATCGACCAGTTCGATCCGTGCCGGGAGCGCGCCATCCCCCGTTTTCAGTCGGCAGTGCAGCGCGTATTCACTCCCTCGAAACGGTGCCATCTGAATCGTGGTCCAAGGGGCATCTGCTGTGTCGGCGGCTGTGATCTGATCGAACTCCCGTTGTTGCAGTGCGGTCAACGCTCCCAAGGTGATCTTGCGATTCTTCAAATCGATGGCGATCGTTCCGGAGCGAGTCGGGAACTTCAAAGCATTCTCCGTCCAGACGCCTTGAGGCAGCGGAAAATATGTTCGCGTTTTCGTCTCCTCACCCGCTTTCGGATCCGACATCAAATTCAGTAACGCCTCAACTTCCTCGTTGAGTGCCAGCGGATACTCCCAGCCGTCCCAGCTGACGAAGAAGAACTTCGGTCCCTTGTCGGCCAACTTCATCGCCAAATAGCCCGAGCCATCGGGGCACAGCGGCGAGGCGTGGATCACCTGGCCCAGAATTACTGCCGGTGGCGCGGTCTTCAGTTCAGAGAGCTTGCGGGATTTGACATCGTAAACGGCGAATTGTCCAAACGGCGTTGCCGACTGAATGAGTCCAGGGACCGCTCCATCCTGCTGGTACCAGATGAGAATCCTCTGCCCTGTCGGACACCAATCGCAACTGGTAGCAGACACATCGCGTCGGACCTTTGCATCGCCCCACACCTCCGGATCGCTCCAGTTCACACCGCCATCGAGCAGTGAAGCGAGCCCCACCTGCACCGCTCGGCTCTCAGCACCGAAGGCCGATTGAGCGAAGGCCACAAATGGTAACTTCGGGCTGATCGCAATTTGACGCGGCTGTTGTTGCCCCGGCGTCAGCAACACCCGCGCCGCACCTTTGTCCAAGTCGTATTGCAGCACGGAACCATCCGTGTTCGCGTAGAAGAAACTCCAGGAGTCTTTGTTCCAGACGGGCTGCGAAGCGGGGGCGCAACCAGACGCCAAAACGCACCCAAGCAGAAACAGAATGAGCCGGCATGCTGTGTGCAAAATAGATCCTTTCTTCAGACGGGGACCGGCGCTCATGAGGCCAGAGGCCGTCGAGCGTAACGATACTGATCGTCATCATTCCCGGATGATACTCATCGTCCGTAGTGCGATACTCATTGTCAACATTCCAATGGCTCGCATGGGAAATCGAGCAACGGACATTTTGGAGCGATTCGGACAGCGCGTCCGCGAACTGCGGAAGGAGCAGGGCTATTCCCAGGAAGGATTCGCGGCGGCCTGCGAGCTGGACCGCACCTACATCGGCGGGATCGAGCGCGGTGAGCGGAATGTCGCCCTGCGAAACATCGAGACCATTGCTCAGTCACTCGGAATCACCTTGGCAGAGCTGATGGACGGGTTGTGAGGCAGAATCTGTTCAACCTGTTGGCGGCAGCAGGATGGTGATGACCCGACATGCCGGATCAGCGGTCATCAACCGTGCATCTTCCGCAGATTTCGATAGCTCCGAACCGGTCAGTTGGCTGGACGTGGGGTCGTAGCACGCATATTTCAGCTCGCAGTCCCGGAGGAGCTTCTGCAACTCTCGAATCTCCGGCGTCTTCAGTTCCACGTTCAGCGGTTCGTCGAAGTAGGGCCGCATGGCACCCATGCCATGCGGCATCAGTTCCTCATCAAAGTATTGCAGGGCCGCCCGGAGGACGGCGAGATGCTTTCTGGTCAGCAATCGAGCCTCCCTTTCGGTGGAGCGTAGTTCACAAACGAATCCGGCTAACCGAAGTGGACATGCGGAGTCTCCTTGTCAGAGATGGGGGGAGAAGAATCAGAGAGGCGTGACAGTGAGCCGCATCAGGCCGTTTCGCTGTCAGAGCGGGCGTCGATGTCATTCAGCCGATCGCAGAGGTTGTCGATCTCGGCGACCGACAACGGCTCCGCGTCAGCGAAGTGCTGAAAGCCGTCTGCGAAGGCAAGGCCCCCGCGTTCGAGTTTTTGCTGCCAATGCCGCAACGCTGCCAGCATCGTGGCGAGTTCACGAGCAGAGAGCATGTGCGGGTTTCCACGGGTAAAGGAAGGCCGCTCTACGTGTCGCGGCGGCCTCTGGCTTCGAGTGGCTCGAAGTTGGGGAACTTGGTGATCTCGCTCACGACGTTGGCACCGAGAGCGTCCTTCAGTTGGCCCGCGAACCCGGCAATCATTTCGTTCCACGAACCAACTTCCTTGGCGAGGGCCTCCACAGCGCGGGTCTCCCAGTAGTTCCCCTCATCGGAGACGCTTTCAATGATTCCGAGTGACTTGGCGAAGTCGAGCAGGGCAATCACGGAAAGGTGACACCGCAGGAAGTTCTGCACGCCGCCACACGCGGGGTTGCTGGCGTATTGCGTCTTGCAGAAGCTGCTCCAGCACCAGCCGGTGAGTCCCGTCTTCAGTCGCCGCTTCTGCGAGCTGTGTCCCGGCCGTTGGTCCGCGACCTCGATGAACGCGGGATAGCGGCACAGCCCAAAGTTGGCCGGTTCACAGCCGTCGCCGGGGTGAGTCTCGAATGCGATCACGTGCTGTGGTGCGACCGCGTAGTGGCGGTCGCCCGACTCGATGTATTGCCCCGACTGAATCAGCAGCCAGCGTTCGGGTGCGTCATCAGGCAGCACCTTGTAGTCGGCGTGACGGCCCGACAGGTCCACAATGTCACTGACACTGGCGAAACGCAGATCGAGCGCCCGCTGTCGCAGGCGTTCGACCAACGCGCGAGCCTCGGTCTCCGTGCGGACATCGGCCTTCAAGTTCCAATGAATCGTCAGACCCATTTGGGAAGTTCTCCTGATTGGTATGAGTGAGTCGCACGATCAGTCTGCGAAAAAGTTTCAATTGTTGGTGGGATCGGCGGGGCGACGGACCTTGCGGCGCGAGGTGTCTGCCATGTCGGCCGCATGAACGTACAAACCGGGACGATCCGCCGACAGACACCGGCCGCTGGCCCATTGCCGCAGCTTGCTCACCGCTTCCGCCGCCGTGTGGGCGACCGGCACGACGTTCCGAGCGGCCTCGGTGAGCGAGACATCCAAGAGCGACGACAATCGGCAGCAGGATTTGATTTCGGCCCCGGTCCAATCAGTGTCAGTGGGAATCGGCTGATTCGCGGCGATGTCGTACTGGCGGCGATAGAGCTGCCAGATCGTCTGCCGTTCGGCGGCAGCGGGGAGATCGACGAAGAACACGGCGTCGAGGCGTTCGGCACGGGTGAACTCGGGCGGCAACCGACTGATGTCGTTCGCTGTCCCGATAAAGAACACGTCGCTGGTGTGATCGGCCAGCCAACTTAACAGCGTGCCAAACAACCGTGTCGAGACTCCCGAATCGCCATTGCCACCCACGCCCGCCAAGCCCTTCTCCAGTTCATCTGCGAACAAAATGCAGGGACTCATCGCATCGGCAATCTTGAGAGCCTGCCGGACATTTCGCTCCGTGTCGCCGACGAGTCCCCCCATCAGATTGCCGATGTCGAGCGTAAGCACCGGTCGCCCCGTCTCGTTGCCCAGCGCCCGGCAGAACGCCGACTTGCCGCAACCGGGTGGTGACAACAGCAAAGATCCACGCGGCTTCACCGACCGGCCGGGTTGCAGTGCCCGCCGACAGAAGTCCTTGAGCGCTGCCAGCCCACCCAGCGACGCGAAGTCCTCGCGTCCGCGGTGCAGTGTGAGCAGGTTCTGCTTACGCAACGTCTGGGCCTTGAGATCCCAGATCACGTCGGGACGGAGCGCATCGTGCCGGGCCAGTGACAGTGCGAATGCCCCTTCGGCCTCGGCGCGAGTCAACCCGGCCGCCGCTTCCAACAACGCCTGCCATGCCCGATCCGTGGGGAGTCCGTCCGGATGATCGGCCAGAACTTCCTGCGCGATCTGACCGAGTTGGGCCTGCGTCGGCAGTTCGTGATCGACGATCACGAAGGCCCGTTCGAGTTCGACCGGCAGCGTGACGACCGGTGACAGCACGACGACGAACGTGCGGCGCTGCTTCCCCGCCACGAGTTGCTCGAACAGCGTCTGCACGTTCTCGGTACTGTTCAGGAACCGATGGAAGTTCGGCAGCACAAGCAGCGTGGTGTGCTCGGGTTCCTGCTCGCCGTTCTCGTTGTCCTTCGTTGAGGCGGCAGTCGGCACCAGTGTGGGCAATGCCTTCAAGACGGCAAGAGGATCATTCACTTCGGGCACCGTGACGTTTGAGTCGGCCGGGAACCTCAACCCGCGTGCAATGTCCCACACAGCCAACGTCCATCCCTGGCGACGGGCGTGCTCAACGAGTTCCCGTTCGGCCTCATCAGGCTCGACGGTCTGAACCCAGAGTCCGCTGAAGGCCGCGTTGATGTAATCGTTGAGTTGCGTCACCAGACTCATGAAATTGGCTCCTTGTGTTGAGTGGTCAGAGTGCGGCTGCCCGCACTCCAGAAACGAAATCGCACCGCGTCGCGACGAGCGATGCGGACTGGGATTCAACGGGTGAACGGGCCAGCGCCGTTACTGGCGGGCCACCTGCGTGTTCACGGCCGTGGCGTGGAACTCGCTCGTAAGTTGCTCGTGCGTCCGCACGCCAAGCGCCGCTTCGAGGCTGCGCGTGGCGTCGCGACATTGCTCGCCCGTGAAGCCCTTCGTTTGAATGGTGGTCTCGCCCATGGGCGACACAGTGACTTCGATGATCCTGGACATCAGGTCTCCTCCACTTGGCGAATCTGCCGCTCCAGCCGGGCGACTCGCTGTTGATGTTTTTCCAATGAGTGAAAAGCCCGCTTCAATTTCACCATCCAACGACTCAATGCCTGCTGTTCTTCAGCCAGCCACCCCCGCCATCGGGACAACCGCACCGAGGCGGCCGTGGGGGCTGATGTCGCCGGACGAAGGACGTGACGGCGGCGTGCGGTGGTCATGCTGTCTCCTCAATCGCGAAAGAAGGTTGATCGCAGGGAATGAGACTATCTCATCCCGCCACGGCGATCCGCACACGAATCGAACCGTCGGCGAGCGGTTCCTCACTGACGGTATGACCCTGTCGCCTCGCTTCGATCCGTGCCTTCTCTACCGAGTACCTTTGCAGGAATCGGTCCAGCTCCTTCTGTTCGCCCCAGCGCCCCTCAAAGTTGTCGAACGCGATCTTGGCGGTCGCGACGTCACAGACCACGGGATATTGCCATTCGGGCAACCGCACCGCCCAGCCCACAGCCGAACTGCTAAACAGCATCGTTTCCCCGAAGACCGGCTCAGGCAACGACAACCGACCACAGGCCGCGCGAATGGCAACTGGGTCACGAACCTCCGTCTGAATCGAAACAATGTGCGACACGATGTTGATCCTCCACTTCAGGGAACCATTTCCGGGACCGACCACCAATCCCGTTTGCGAGGCGACAAAACGAAAACAGCCTCGCGAAAACCAGTGGAAACCGGTCTTCGCGAGGCTGTTTGTGCGTCTGGAACCAGCCGTCAAGAGCTATGCCAATGCCATCACCTTATATGACGCGAAAATCGCTTGGTTTTAGATTTGTTGGTCTCGACTGGTTGTGGTTGGCTCGGGGGGAGTTTCATGAATCGGAATGGAAACGGCAGCAGATGAACCGTTCCTCAAGCAATAGTCGAAGGGCTTCGTAGGGTTCGAGATCAAGCGTCCGGACCGAAAACCAGACATCAAGCCTGTTTGGAAGAGGCATTGGAAGACGCCTTGGTCGATATCACCGACGATGGCAAGCCGCCGCTACCGTGATTACGCTGCGTTCAACGTGAGCCCTCGCCCACGTCATCGTCGAACCGCTCACGGCCACTTGACGTGGATGCGGCAGCACCGCTTGAGCCGGTTCGTAGCTCGCTCCCTCCTCGTGTTCTTCGGACTCATCAATGAAGATGAGCGTTCCGCATCAACAGCGATTCTGAGTGCTTTCAGCACCTCGTGAACTTCGCCCAAGGCTACGCCGACGTGGCTGATGACCGAGTCGGAACGAGTAGCAACCAGGCCGAGAGAAGTGCCAGTGGCAGCACGAGCGACCATCACGGAACACGCAGCCAATAGCTTTCCGCACGATCCGTTCGCCATCCATTGGCAACTGCTTTTTCAGTTGGTCTGGTGTGGCCCATTATCCAGACTACTCCCCACAGTTGGGATTCGATCGGTCTCCACGGGGCTGTTTCGACTCTGGGAGAGAGCGTCCACACCTATACCAACGGTACTATCTTATATGCCACATTTCTCGCCTGATTTTAGGTGCTTCGCGAGGCGAGTTCCGTGCGGAGTCGCTATCTGCAACTTATCGACTCAGGCACCTTCGCCAACTACGCAGGTGATACAGCCACTTCGAGGTGTAAGCTTCTGGAAAGCGAATTCTCTGCCACCAGTGTTGACCGGATGAGATGAGTCGGATGAGTCCGGATGAGTGGCATCCATTCGACTGGGGCGATGATTCTCAGTACAGTATTGGCCTAGGAGGGGGTGCTCGTCGTTAGACCGGGCAGTGCGTCTTGGTGGCATGTGCTGAAGGAGTGGGACTCGCCACAGTCTTGTGCGGGGTGCTTCTTCATGCGTCTCGGTAAGTTGCTTGTCTATTTCGAGACTTCGCCGGCGCTGCATCTGCTTCGAGCTCGGAACGCGCCATTCGTCATTGATTTTCTGGATCGGCAGTACAAGCAGGGCGGGCGAATTGCGATCCCGCATTCGGACCTCCTGGCAGGTCTGATCGCTTACTTGGAAGAGCTGCAGGACAGCCACCCGAATGCGCTCGTCGGGAAGGCGGATGTCTACCTTAGCGAATGGTGCTCCCGCGACACGCGCTGGCTTCAGCGATTCTTGGAAGCAGGCCGCGTTGAACCCGTCTATCAGCTCACGCCGCACACGGAGGACGTGTTTGTTTTCCTCGATCGAGTGCTCGACCAGGATCTGGGCTTTGTGGGGACGGAGTCACGTCTCAAGCTCGTCATCGAAACGCTTTCCGACCTCGTCATTGGCTCATCCGATGACCCGGAAACCCGCCTGAACCATCTCCGCGAAGAGCGTGACAAATTGCAGGCCGAGATCGAGCAGATCGAAAACGATGGCAGGATTTCGAAGTACCAGCCCGCTCAGATTCGCGAACGGTTCTCAACTGCGGTGTCGTTGCTGCGCCAGTTGCAAGGTGACTTTCGCGCGGTCGAAGATTCGTTCCGCGATATCACCACCCAGGTTCAGCAGCGCCAAATCGGCGGCCAGCAGACGCGCGGCAAGATACTGGAATTTGCCCTGGACGCCGAGGATCTCCTCAAGCAGGAGGATCAAGGTGTCAGCTTCTATGAGTTTGTGCGGCTGATTCTCTCCCCGAGCCAGACCGAGCGGCTTGATAAGGTCATTCGAGACGTCCGTCGAATCCCCGAACTCGTTCAGCAACAGGAGGGGCTGGATACGGTTCGCAACATGGTCACTTTGCTCCAAAATGAAGCCGAGAAGGTCATGCGGACGAATCAACGGCTGTCCGCGACCTTGCGACGATTGCTCGATGTGCGTGCTCATGCCGAACGGCAACGAATCGCGAAGCTGCTTCAAGAGATTCAGGTTTTGGCTGCCGACTACTCCGGCGCTCCTGACTCAACGGAGATCGGAGTCTGCCTGGATCTCGACATGGCCATCGACACGCCGTTTCGCCGCACTTTCTGGATTGATCCCCCGCGCTTTGAAGCAGTTGATCTCTCTGGTTTTGAGCCAAATGCCGACGAACGTCTGGCAGCGTTTCAACAGTTGGCGGCCATGAAACATCTGAACTGGCATGCCATGCGGGATCGCATTCGCCACATGCTTGCCATCGAAAATGCACCAACGCTCAGAGAACTGCTCGAAGTTCATCCGGCTGAGGCTGGGGTCATCGAAGTGATCGGTTACATCCAGATCGCCAACGAGGACGGACATCTGATCGAGCCGCGAAGTACCGAGACCGTCGTGGTGTCGTCCAAGTCGCCGTCAGGTGCTTCACTCATCGTCACCATTCCCCGAGTGACGTTCGTGCCTACGAGGAGAAATGGTCATGCGCGGTGACTTTCCGGAGTTTCGTGATTGGAGCATCGCGGCCGTGCGATTGCTGCAAGGCGTCATAGAGCAAGAAGACGGTCGCGTTTGGAACCTTCTGCTCTCCAACAGTTCGCCAATCGAACAGTACTTCGCTCGGCTTGGCTTGCAGTTGATCGTCGATGAATCCGAGGGGCTCGCGTATTTGAAGCAATTCACTGATGAAACAACGCCCGCAGGGTACGACGTGATCCCCAAGCTCTTTCGCGCGACCCGCCTCAGTTTTGGGCAAACCGTGCTCTGTGTACTCCTGCGCGACTCTCTGCGACGATTTGAGGAAGAGGACACACGCGACGATCGGTGTGTCGTTGACGAGTCGGACTTGCTCGATCAATGGAAGGGATTCTTTCCGGCGCAGGGGGACGAAGTGCGACAGCAGCGCGATTTACAGTCCACGTTGAGAAAGCTGGAAGATCTCGGTTTCGTCCGCCGATTCGGCCAGGAGCCGCCCAGTTGGGAGGTGCGCCGCATTCTCAAAGCTCGCTTGACGGCCGACGAACTCGAACACCTGCAACGGCAACTGCTGACGGCCGTCGAGAACCGTGGGCGAAGTGAGTTGCCGACCACTGAAGTGTGATCTGGGAAATTCGAGTCTTACTTTCGCTGGGCCGGGATCATGGAACACCGTAACCGACTGCCGTTCAATGAGTCCAAATCCAAAGGTTATCGGCTCCACAAGGTCGAACTGTGGAACTGGGGGACTTTCGATGGGCATGTCTTCACAGTGAGGCCCGAGGGCCAGTCAGCGCTGCTGATCGGCCAGAATGGTTCGGGCAAATCGACATTGGTCGATGCGATCTTGACGCTGTTGGTTCGTCCTGGTGTCAGAAACTTTAACGTCGCCGCCGGAGCGAAGAAGCGGGAGCGCGATGAACGCTCCTATCTGTTGGGAGCTTTTGACCGAGGCAGTGACGACGACGGCCTTGGTATTCGCGTCAAGTACCTCCGGCCAAAGGGAGAGCAGTATTCGGTCATCCTGGCATGCTTTCGCAATGACGACATCGGCAACGTCTTCACGGTGGCGCAGGTTCTGTATTTGACCGCCGATCAGAGCGTTGAAAAGGTCTATTGCTTTGCTGAGGACGAGCGATCCATTCTGAACGATTTTGGTCAACTTGAATCAACGGAGGGCATGCTCAAGGTTTTGAAGGGCCGCGGGATGCGTGCGACTCGCACGTTTCAGGAGTTCGAGGGCTGGTTCAGCAAAGTCACTCGTGTGAAGCCGAAAGCGATGGAGGTGTTCAACCAGACGGTGGCCGTCAAAGACATTCATCGGCTGAATGATTTCATCCGCGATCACATGCTGGAACCGCACGACTGGGGCGAAAAGGTCGATCGTCTCTTGGGACATTTCACGCAACTCAGCGAGGCACACGATAGCCTCGTTAGGGTTCGGCAACAGCGAGATTTGCTCGATCCGGTCGCTCGCATCGGTATCGAATACCGCCACCAGTCCGAAACGCTGGAACGTGCTGAGCGCCTCGTCAGAGCATCGGCGGCCTACTTTTCACAACGCACTATCGACCTGTTTGCTCCGGCCGTCGAGCGGAAGGAGCGTGAACTTCAGGAGATCGCCGCCCGAAAAGAATCGTTGGCCGCCGAGATTCGAGCGGTGCAGGATCGCTCGCGAGTCCTGCGCAATGAGATTGAGAGCGTTGGTGGTGATCGACTGAAGCAAATCCCCGGTTTGATCGCCGTCGAACGTGCCCATGTAGAGCGAAAACGCCAAACGCATGGACGATTCCGTGAAGCGCTCGACCGGCTGGAACTCTCTGATCTGATTCACGACGAAGCGACATTCTCGGCTGTCCAATTGCGGATGCCGGGAGTTCAAGCGGAACTCAATGCGGAAACGGCGCAATTGAGCAAGGAACGTGACGAGCGTCTGCTCGCGCGTGGTGACGAGCGACGACAGTTGACGGCGCTTCGTGAGGAGTTGGAGGGGCTGAACCGTCGTAAGGAAAACATTCCCGAATGGTCGGCTCAACTTCGCCAATCGATGTGTCATGAGTTGGGTCTCCCGGTGCGGGAGTTTCCGTTCAGCGCGGAACTGATGCAGGTTCTGGCCACTGCCAGGGAATGGGAGCCTTCGATAGAGAAGGTGCTCCGGGGCCTTGCGTTGAGTCTTCTCGTCCCGGACAAGTACTACCAGCTGGTTGCGGCACACGTTGATCGCACGCGACTCACCGCCCAAGGGCGAGGGCAGCGGTTGGTCTATCTTCGCGTGGCAGCGCAAGTCGCGATGCGCGGAGCGGCATCGCCAGGTTCCCATTCCCTGATTGCCAAGCTGGGCTTTCGCGAAGGGCACCCTCTGCTGCCGTGGCTCAAAGCAGAACTTCTGGAGCGGTTCGACTATACGTGCTGCGAGACCATTGAGGAGTTCCAGGAGCACCGTGGCCTGGCGATCACCCGTCACCGACACGTGAAGGCCGGGCGTCAGCGTCACGAAAAGGATGATCGCGAACAGGCCAGCGACCCGAGCAACTTTGTGTTGGGATGGGACAACCGCGAGAAGAAGCAGCGCATCGCCGCCGAGATCGAACGGTTGGAACTGGTGGACTCCACTGAGTCGGCCAGGCTCGATGCCATCGCTCAGCAATTGCTGAGGCTGCAACTCCGGCATTCGGCCACCGTTGAGGTGCATCGTGTGATCAGCTTTCTCGACGTGGATTTTGCCGCTCACGAACGAGAAATCAAACGACTTGAGGAGGAACGGCGCGTCATCGAAGCGGGATCTGATGCCCTACGCTTGCTGAAACAGCGATTGACGGACGCGGAAGCGGAAGAGACCGCACTTCAGCGTCGAAGCGAACAACTCGTCGGAGACGAGCGCGAGGTACAGTTGTGGATCACCGAGGCAAACAAGCTGGTTGCCAATGCTGAGTCCGATCTGCGTCGCCGCGAGACGGATGGCAGCCTGGGCCGCTGTCGTGAGGGATTCCCCGATCTCGATGCATCGATGTCTGATCCACCGCTCTCGCCCGAGAACCTCATTGAGCGAAGAGAACGCTTTCGTACCGAACAGGATGAACGAATTGGCCGCCTGAAGCAGCTGGTTGAACCGATCCGGAACCGGTTGACGGATTCCATGTCCCGGTTTCTGCGAGCCTGTCCCCAGGAGACTGACCTGCAGGCGTCGATCGACTGCCTTGAGAGCTTCCTGGGATTCCGACAGCGCATCGTCGAAGACGACCTGCCCCGGCACGAGCAACGGTTCAAAGAACGACTCCACCAGAAGGTGATCGAGGAAATCGGACTGTTCCGCAGCACGTTGGAACAGGAACGTCGTAAGATCGAAGACAAGATCGAATTGTTGAACATCTCCCTCAAGAAACTCGAATACCGGTCAGGGACGCACATTCAATTGGAACCGCGTCCAATCCGAGATGCCGATATCACGGACTTTCAAGGCCGACTGCGGGAATGCGTCGAGGGGAGTTTTGAAGACACTGCCGAGGCCAATGAAGCCCGCTTCACCAGGATCAAAGAGCTGATTATTCGACTGCGGGACGACGAAAATCGCACATGGCGCAACAAGGTCACCGACGTCCGCCGCTGGTTCGACTTCGTGGCGGCGGTCATTGATCGCCAGACGAACAAATCCGTCTCTGTGTACCAAGACAGCAGCGGGCAATCCGGCGGTGAGAAGGCGAAACTGGCATTTACCATCCTCGTGGCTGCCATCGCTTACCAGTACGACCTCGATCCAGAGCATCCGGTCAGCGACCGCTTTCATTTCGTCGTGGTCGATGAGATGTTTTCAAAGGTCGATGATCAACATGCCGAGTATGCACTGAACTTGTTCAAGCAGTTTGGGCTGCAGCTGTTGATCGTGGCTCCACTGGACGCCAAGGCGCGCGTCACGCAGCCATACGTGGGTTGCTACCTCCATGCCGTTAAGAAAGACAATCGATCAGCGATCTTCGAGATGACGGCGCAAGAGTTTGAGGAATGCGCCAGTCACGGAGAGGTCGAAGGGCACCTCGAAGCGTCGTATGAATCATGATCCAGCCCGATGACATTCGCCGAAAAGCATTGAATCTGTACCCAGCCTTTCAGTTGGCCTGGCTGGACAATGAAGCATTTTTCCCGAAGGTGATCCCGTGCGACAAGACGGTCGATCAAAACCTGGCGCTGGCGATCGAATCGGTTCAGCGGCTGCGCTCTGAATCCAAGGAACACTTGGGATACGGCTATGCAATCGAGTGGGAGGAGCGCAACTCTCGCACACACGGCCGCAACCGCTTCCCGCGGAAGATCTACTTTGAAACGTCGCAAGACCTGCTGAAGCCGATCGGGAAGGAACGCGAGTTCGCTCAGTTCACCGTCGCTGTGGAGCGTCTACGAGATCGATACCCTCAGCTGGCGCTTTGGATTCGGACGCACCGTCGGGACGTGATCGATGCCGCTGCGGATTTGGAAGGACTGTTACAAGTGGTCGATTACTTCGTGGCTAATCCGCGCCCCGAGCGATTTGCTCGGGAATTGCCACTGCCTGTCGATACGAAGTTCATCGAACGCAACCGGCGCATTCTGCGATCGTGGCTCGACCTCGTTTTGCCTCCGCATGCGATTCGTGCCGATGAAGAGCACTTCGATCGGCGATTCGGACTGCGCTACCTGGAACCACTCATCTTTGTGAGGTTTCTCGACGAAGCTGTACAACGACGAGCAAACTCACCGTGGAATGAGTGCGCGATTCCATTGCATTCGCTGGCCGCGCATCCGTTCATCGTCGAACGCGTGTTGATCGTTGAAAACAAGGTCAACCTGCTGACGCTGCCACGGATCGCGGGCGCGATTGCGATGGGTGGGCTCGGTAACAGCGTTACGGACTTGAGGTATGTTTCGTGGTTGTCGCGGATCCCCGTCTGGTATTGGGGTGATCTCGACGTGGACGGGTTTGAAATCTTGTCGCGCCTGCGAACGGTCCTTCCACAAGCTAAAAGCATACTGATGAACGAGGATGTCTTGCGGGAGTGGCGGTCGAAGATCGGGACGACGGGCAACAGGCGGACGGGTGCAGTGTTATCGAACTTGACGCCGGCCGAGGCGGCGGCATTCCAGGCATGTTCATTGGAAAACTTGCGGATCGAACAGGAGCGAATTCCACAGCACTTTGTGGTGCAGCGTCTCGCAGACTTGATTGACGCTACGGCGGCAAGTGCAAATGCCACAGAGTCGGTCGAGAATTCTTGAATCGCGCTGCATTAGCCTTCGGCCCTCGTCCTGCATGGCAACGTCCAGCGGTCCCCCCGGCCATAAGCCGACCGTTTGGATCGACCACAGTGAAGGCAATCGTTGTCCGCAGACACTTCCACTGGTACCCACTTCCGCTCACGGGGGTAGCCCTGGAGGTAACCGGCAGCGGCATGGTCGAGCACCAGTCCCTGGAATCCGAACAAGAAGTCGTTGGCGGCCTGGGCGGCTGCAAGCGCGTTCAGCGTGATGACGCTGGGAACGGTCACCGCAGCGTCATCAACATACCGCTGCCTGCGGCGCTCTTCCGGCGTCAACGATTCCTCCTGAAGCCGTTCTGGCGGAATCAACTTGTTGCAACCGAGACAACCACCACCGGCGTACGGAAGCACGCGGCGCGCGGCGACGAAAACATCACCGACGGTTCCCGTCCCCTTTTCCACGGGGACTTTGGAACCGACCTGCACACCCGGTATCAGGTACTGATGCACAAGGGCATTGAAAACAAGGCGTGGCCGCATGCCGTCTGCGCAGAGAAAAAGGTAATCGACATCACGCAACATGAGCGCCGTCTCGGCGTCCGTGATGTCGCCGACGATCGGTTCAAATCGGACGGGCGGATTGGCCTGACGCGCCACGCGGGCGGCAACATGGACCTTGAACTTTGCCAGCCTTTGTCCGATGAATCGGACCCATCCGAAATGACTGTGAACGAAGGGTTCGCCGGCGTCCCAAGGGGTGGCCCCGACAATTCGCGGTCGGTTGGTCGATTCCAGCCGGTCAAAATCAACCGCGACAATGTGCCCCACGCCGAGATGAGCCAACCACTGGCTGACAAGCGCACCAATGCCGCCGAGTCCGATGATGCCGACTTTCGCCCCGAGAAGCGCTGCCTGTCCCCTGTCGCCGAACAGCATCGACTGGCGATGATAGATGGGGCTGACAAGCGACGTGACGGACGGTGGCGACGGATAGAGGTGCCGAATGTTCGGTCCGACGACCGTGACCTCGTCCAGTGGGGTCACTCCGCTGCGTCGCCAGATTTCTCCGGCCGCCGCGTTATTGGCAAAAACGAGAGCTCCGACGGGGCCTCCGTTCGTGATGTCGAGCAGGGCGGGATAGCCACGCTTGTGTGATGCGAGGTCGTCGGGTGAGAAGCCGACGGAATCGGCACCGCCGTGGCAATGGATGGCAAAGTAGCACAGATTTTCGCGGGCGCACCGATCCGAAACGCGAGCAATGAAATCCGTCGTGAGCGCACGATAGCCGCGCGTGCCGGGGACGTAATCCACGCCGTCTCTTGCCAGTACGACTTCCCTGGTGATGAAGCGTGTTCCGCGCGACGTGTCAGTGTTTCCGGCAAGGATGACCGCTCCGTGCTCATCGTGGTCACCGGGAAACAAGTGCCGCGTGAGGCGGCTGAAATCAGGCTGTGCGATGCGCAATGTTTGTGTCATGGTCGGGAAGCCACCCAGTCGAGGACTTTTTGGAGTTTGAGCGCTGCGGTGTCTTGGGCGGGATTCCAATGATTCGACCGGCGTGACACGGTCGTCGTTGGGCCGGTGAACGGCCCAAGATTCATCTCCTGCACGTGAAACGCCTCGCCGAGCGGCTGCCCATTCAGCCGCGTCATCCCCGGCGGAAGATGGTGCGGATACACGTCGGCGTGGGGATAGGTGTGGGTGATTCGAAATGTCACCCAGCCGCTCGTCGGCGCATATTGCTCGCCGAATGGCAGGTCATGCACGCGCACGTGGGCACCGCCTTCGCCATCGTGAACCGCTTCGACCTTGTGGCTGGCAAAGGCGGCATTGAGTTCCTCGATTGCCTGTTGAACAGCCGGATTCATGATGTGTCCTCTACGAATTGTCGTCAGGGGCGACGCACCGGAACTCGTCACATCGTTTCAGGGCAATGTGGTCGTGGTCACCGATTGCAGGTCCGAGACCGCCGTCCGGTTTCATCCGGTACAAGACGCAACCGACATCGATGGGGACGCCTTGGGCGATGGCGGTCTGTTTCACCTCCAGTCCCGTGACGTGCCGCTTCGTGAATCGCACGGTGTGCGCCACGTTGACCTTCACGGTGATGAACTTGATGCGGATGCGGAAAACGGGGCCGTCCGCTAAGTGAATCTTCGTGCCTGGCGGAAGAACTTGGTCGTCCGGGGATTCAAAATCACGCAGGATGTCTGCATCGTCAGGGATGTCGAACAGGCCACGGAGGCTTTCAACGACCTGAACCGGCTGCAGGGTGATTTCCCAAGTGTCATCGGCAACGAAGGCGAATTTCGGCGTAGCGCCCGCCGGGATGTCGCAGGTCGTTTTATCGAACTCGTCTGCGAGCCTGAAGACATTGCCGGCGGCAAGGTCAACTTCCGCATCAGGCGGAATCGCAACGTCAATCGGCTCGTTGTAATCGCGAACGAGTGTGCGTTCCGGGGCTCCGGCTTGGGCGAGGATGTCCCGTGCCTTCAGCGTACGGCGGGGCATCGGGAAGAGGCGGTCGCCGACGACGGCAGCCCACTTCACAACGGGCGGATGACAGTGGTCGGGGTCGTGTTGGGGGTGGTGCTCTTGTACCATCACATTCTCCTGAAAAAAGTGGTGTCGTGGGCCGAATCCGTCGGCCCTCAACCAGATAGGCTGACGGGCGGGTGCGGATTGGGGGAAAATCTCCGAAGAATTCCGATTTCTTCCCGAAGACCCGCCGGCGGTCAGCCTTACAGCATGGAGGATGAGGCGTCGCGATGAACGAACAGGGGCTGAACAGGCTTCGTGCCCTCGATTGGGAGGAGGTCTCCGCGAAGCTCATGCTTTCGGCGATCACGCTGGCGGCGCGCTACGGCTGGACGCGGGGAAGTTCGCTTCCGCGCGGGAAGAGCCTTGAGGATGTCGTGGCGGAGGCAATCGCCGACCTTTGGAACGCCCCCGACCGATTGAATCCAACCGTTGATGTCACCGTTCAGTTGTACGGAATCGTCAGAAGCAAGTTATGGAATCTGTCCCAGTGTCTCGACGAAGACATCGTACGATCAGACGATCTGTCCGAATCCGTCTCGGTGACCGCGACGGGACCGGTGAAGGTCGAGACGACAGACGAATTCCAACGGGCAATTCAATTGTTGCAAACATCGTCGAAGGTGAAGGGCAATGACGATCTTGAACTCGTCGTGCTCGCGATGTCGTGCGGTGCCGTGGAAGTCGATGAATTGGTCCGCGAGACTCAACTCACACGCGACCGGATCTACCAATTGCGGCGGGAACTCCGCGCCATTTACCCAACAATCGCCGAACAGCTCCGTAGTAATAATGGGGAGCGAAAATCATGAACCAAGAGAAGCCAAACATCGACGACCTCGAAGCCTTTCTGATCGACAATACGCTGTCGAAGACAGACGCTGTGAAGGAACTGCGGTCGCAAGGCGTCAACACGGAGGCACTCTTTAGTCGCGTGAAACGCATTGTGCAGGATGGCTACAGCGCCCAATTACGACTCGCCGCTGAACACGAGCGATCTTCTCGGGCGTCCACGCCCGGATTTCTAGTGCAGCTCGCAACGATGTCGCGGGAGGCGATGCTCGCCGTTTTTGAACGGGTTGCGAGCGGCGAGTTCGGCGTTCAATACAGTGAGGTCGCACTGGCGCGGTGTCGGAATAAGGACGCATCCGGTCTGACGGACGAGGAACTGCGTTCCTGGTTGGAAGACATCGGAGAAGTGCTTGGCGAGCCCCGCCCATGACGCGATCAGCCGGATTCCTCAACGATCTCCGAATTGCCGAGTGTCGAAAAGCCGCCCGCGACGTCCTGCAGCGGTTCCACATCAAAACACCGGAAGCCATCGATCTCGAAACGATCGCCTGGCATCTGGGAAAACTGCGGGTGAAATCTGGCGGGTTGTCGGGTGCCGAAGGACGGTTGGTCGCCACGGCGGAGAATGGTGGAGTCATCCGAGCCGTTCAATCGAATCATGAGGGGCGGTGGCGATTCACGGTGGCGCACGAAATCGGTCATTTCGTCCTCCATCAACGCGGCCCAATCGACCGGACGACGCTCCGGAAGGACTTCACGGTATGGACAAAGGCATCGGAGGAAGCGGAGGCCAATTATTTCGCCGCCGAACTCCTCATGCCTCAACAAATGTTCCAGCCAGCATGCTCCAAAGCCCCCTGCATCCGGCTCTTGGAAACGCTGGCAGCCACCTTCAACACGAGTCTGCTGGCGACGGCGTTTCAATACTGGGAGTACACTGCCGAACCGATTGCCCTCGTACTCAGCAATGGCTGGGACATGCAGAGCTTTCGTCCGTTTAAGGAAGGATGGCCCCGAATTCGTTACGGAGAAATCCATGAACATTCCGCTGCCGGCGAGCGACTAGCCGGCAAGTCCGCCGATAGCGGTCGGATGGTGCGGACACCGGCGTATGCCTGGCTCGAAGGATTCGACTACAAACCGGACACCGACATCATGGAGGACAGCCTGTACCTCGATTACTACGATCGTACGGTGACGCTGCTCTGGATCGATGAGCCGCTGTAGGTTTCCTCGCAGCAAGCGGATACATTCTGTAAGTCGATGCCAAACGGTCGGTTGCTACAGTCTGGAAAGGAGTATTTCCGTATTTCGCTTGCAGCTGCGGGAGCAGCCAGAGCGAGAATCCCGATGTGAAGTAACTTGTAGTGGATCCTGACACGATGCTTGACATTGACGGCAACATCCAGCAATTGGTTTCGGAGCTCAATTCGTTTCCCGGAGTTGCCACTTTCAGCAGTTGCGGCGGCCATCCCAATCCTTCAACACAGTCGCAACGGTCGGCAGGGGAGTTTGAAGTCGGTTTCAACATCTATCCTCTCCATGGAGGCTGGCGATCGCTGGAGCTGATCGCTTCGGTCGTGAGCGAGTGTGTCGAACATGACAAATTGACGATTACTGTCTGGTCCATGGGGGGAGGGTCGTCTGTCTGCTTCGAATTGGTCGGCTGCGAAAACGCTGACCCGGACCTTCTGGCAAAGAGCTTGTCAACCGCTCGAGAGATGTTTGACGATGATCTCTCGGCAACGCATCGCTAAGCGACTCGCAACGCCCGCTCTCCGCGACTCAGTTCCTTTGGATATCGCATGGTGAGGCATTCCAAACGGGGATAGAATGAAAGCGTGCGTCTCGCTGGAGTAATAAGAAGCAAACGCCAGAGTAACTTTAACAGGATTGCCCAGTCTCAGCATATTCACGCAGCACCCTTTCGCATGCCTTTCTCGCCTACAAAAGTCCGTCGATGCAAACCCCAATAAGACTGTGCGTTATGACGGGACAACGCGATCAAGGAATAGTAGGCGTCTTCTTCAGAGGGCGCAGGTAAAACCTTGATTGCGTGTTTTGCTGTTAACCGCCAGATTCACGGTTCGAGACCTTCTCGGGAGTTTTCTCGTCGGTAATACACACCAGACGAGAATCGGTTAACAAAACGGGGTCGCCATCCACCGGGGTGGCGTCCCCGTTTATCATTGGATGAGACAGGACTTTCGTCGATTGGACCCCATTCCGGCTCGTCTGTGCCCCAATCGAGCGCCTGATCTGGACGGACTTCCGGGAACAGCCGCAAGGCGTAGATTCCGGTTTTGCCATTCGGATCAGTCGCGTGCAATTCGACCACTTCAATGCAGTGCCGAATGAGTTGAACTCGCTCCTCATCCGTGGCACCGGGATGACAAGACACCGTTAGAACTTTTTCTGGCCGGGTTGGAAGGCTGGAACGCTGTCTTGCGACGCTATTTTCCCCGATGAAAACAGAAACCAATAGTAATAAGTTACGTGAGGTTCAGCGACCAGGCGGGCGTTGACCAATCGCGTTCAGCCAGTGATTGATCGCTTCGGGGAGGTGATCGACGCGGGTGACGTGAGCGGGGACCGGCTGTTCGGATGAGGTAATCCAATAACACGGCAAGTGACTGTTGAGAGCGAGGCCCACGTCTCGGGCGCTGTCCCCGACGACGGCGCACTGGGTCGGATCGATGGGCAGGTCGCGCATCGCCGCTTCGATCATCCCCGGTTCCGGCTTTCGGCAATGGCAGACGACCTTCAGTTCCGCCACCTCGCCCGGTTGTCCGCGATCCGGGTGATGTGGGCAGTGATAGATGGCGTCGAGAGACGCTCCGTGTTGACGGAGTTGCTCCTTCAATCGCTCATGAATCTGTTCGAGGTCGGCCGTAGTGCATTGACCGCGCGCGATGACGGCTTGATTGGTGACGACCACGGCGAGGACACCGGCCTGATTCAAACGACGGATAGCCACACCGACTCCTGGCAGCAGTTCGATCTGTTCGGGCCGGTCGAGATAACCAATGTGGCGGTTGATCGTGCCGTCCCGGTCGAGGAACAGCGCGGGGAGGAGGGCAATGGAGGAACGTATTACCTCGTGCATGGCAACATTCCCTGCCGATAGGTGATTGCTCTTGCGGACGCCCCGCCAATGGCAAACAGCGCGAAGAAGCGGTTCGCCGAAGGAACCACCCCACCCGTCGCATGGCCATCGACCATCACAACTCTTCGCACTCGCGCCATTCCACATTGCCCCAGTTCAAAATCAAATTCCGATAAGTCACCGTGAGGCATCCTGTTGATGTCATGGCGGGCGAGCGAGGCCCGCATCGTGGTCCGGCGTCTTCGTGGAGCTGTTTCTCCCGATGCATTTCCGGACTCCGTTTTCAGTCGGTGATCCTTCAAACAAGTGATTCGGATACCTCGCCATCGTGACGACCGGGTGCTTTCGGGCTGTGCTTTGCTGCGCGAGCGACCTCGAGTTGATCAATGTGTGAGTGCCGTTGAGCCTTCCACTCCATGTTTTTCATACCGTGTCAAGGAATCTTGGACAACAGTTCAACGAAATTTGTCGCCATGCATGAAGAAGTAACCCACCCGCAGCCCTGGAGACCTCCCCCCGACTTGTGGGCCTGTTGCGTGAGGCAGGATTGGTTAACATAAGTGGATGACCCTGACAATTCTCTGCAAAGACTCAAATGAACGAGTTGACATTCAGATACGCGATGAACACCATACAATTCCGCTTGCAATTGCTGCTAGTCGGCCGAATTGTGCGGCGTTTTTTGTCTCTGTGCGAATTTTCTACCAAGCTGTGAGATTCGTGGGATTGTTGTCGGTGTTTTGGTTGTTGTCGGACTGAGTGATCGATTCAGAGCTAGGTGCGCCTCTTTCACGGAGGAGGCTTTTTGCAGGGGCGAAGCCCGTGTCCATCGGCTTGGCAGTGAAGAAGTTGGTCCTCAGTTCACACCTGTCACTCGGTGACATTGTCTGCATGACGGCGGCTGTTCGGGAACTGCATCGGCAATTCCCCGAACAGTATCTGATCGATGTGCGGACCCCCTTCCCAGCTGTCTGGGAGCACAATCCAGACGTAACACCTCTCTCAGACGACGACCCAGAAGTTACGAAAATCAATCTCCATTACGATCAAAATCCGTACGTCACGGTCCACCAGTCCAATCAACACCCGATCCACCTGATCGAAGGATACTGCCAAGACCTTGCCGATCGACTTCAGATTCCCAGTCTTCGGCCTCGTGAACTCAAGGGACACATCCATCTCAGTTCCGAAGAACTCCGGTGGATGAGCATGCCGCACGAGCGATACAACACACAGAAATACTGGATCATCTGTCTCGGAGGCGGAAAGAAAGATGCGACAACCAAATGGTACATTCCTGAGTACACACAGCAGATCGTGGATCACTTCCGAGGCCGGTTGCAGTTCGTCCAGATCGGCGTGAAGGATGACCCTTGGCACTGGCATCCAGATTTGACCGGGGTCATCGACCTGCGCGGCACGACCGATCTCCGGCAACTGATTCGCTTGGTGCATTCATCAATGGGCGTTCTCTGTGGCATCACGGGCGTGATGCACCTGGCAGCAGCCGTGCCGACACCGAGTTGGCAGTGGCGTCCGCGACCGTGCGTTGTCGTTGCCGGTGGCCGGGAGCCACGTGCGTGGTACGGCTACACCACCCATCGCATTTTGGAGTCAGTCGGAACTCTTCCGTGTTGTGCTGTGGGAGGGTGCTGGCATGGCCGAACAGTTCCGTTGCATGACGGACACGATGAGCGACTCTGCGAACGGGTAGTCGATGGTCATCCCAAGTGTATGTGGATGATCAAGCCAGCATCGGTAATTGCTGAGATTGAACGGTATCTCGCCGGAGCGGAGTGATGCCAGAGCTCAAGGTCAAATTCGACGTGCATGGTCTGGGCGATTGTGTCCACTTCGCTCACCTCCTGCAGCTCTACAAACGGCGAGGGTACGACATCACCGTCCAGATTGAGGAGAACAAACATTTCGTCTGGAAAGTTGCCGGACTAAGCGTTGCCCAAGACGGAGAATTTCCTCATCACGACTGGGGTTATCCATGGGGAGAATTTGAAGACTTGGACTCGCCCGATTGGCTTGGGAACAAAATTGCTCATGGCATCAATCACCTTCCGTTGCCGACTATTGGAGACAAACGGAAACTTTGGGACGAACTTTGCCAAACCCGGCTCTCCGCAAAGGAGTTTATTTCAGATGATGCACGCGAAGAAGCAAAACGGTTTGTAGACGGACTGCCTCGACCGATTTTCTGCATGCACAGCCGAGGGACGAACTGGCAAGGCCGCAAATCGTTGCCCATTGAAACAGACTTTAATTTGATTCTAGAGTTGCTCGAACGTACGAGCGGGTCTGTCGTCGTGCTCGACTATGACCGTCGGGCACCGATGGTCGGCGATGCTCGTTGTAAAGGAATCAAACCCAGTTGGGGCCACATCAGTGTTGACCGGTTGTGTGCTTTGTACGAACTCACCGATGTGATGATCGGAGTTGACTCCGGCCCATTTCATGTGACGAGCCTAATGGACGTGAAGGCGCTGGGGGTCTTTCGAGAAATCCACCCCGTCCGGTGTTGCCTTCCGAATCCCAACGCCACATATTTCGTCTCATCGAGATTCCATAATCATTGGCAGTCGCGGAGCCGCGTATGGAACTTCGCGGAATACGCGGGAAGCGAACCCACCGCCGATCAAATTGCGGAGATGGCAATCCTCAAACTTTCAGGAATTGGGCGTGTTGAGGAAATCGAACACCCTAAGTTTGCCGACGTTCCTGGCCGCTATCTCTACCGGCGGGTCGGATACGACGAACGCCAGATGGAGCTGCTAAAGGGGGGCATTGTCGGAGATGGCGCGGCGGACTGCGAACAGAAATGGATCGTTCGAAAACTTGATGGGGAACTGGTTTTGTCAATCAATGGTGCGCGCGGCGCGATATGTCATCTGCGAGCGAACGGTGATGGAGTTTGGAGAGGACAATGGATGCAATTTGAGCGGATGCCGATCGAACTGATTCGGATGGACAATGATGAGGGATGTAATCCCGTGTGAGTTTGCACAATTGAGGGTAAGTAACCATGATTTCCGGCCTCTATCGTTATCGTCGAGTCGGTTACGATGAGCGAGATCTCCGTCTGGAAGACGATGGCAAGATCTCCGTGGGGGCGGGAGGATGCGAGCAGCGTTGGACATTGCATACCGCACATGGCCGAAAAGTATTGACAATCGTCGGTCGCTATCCGACGTGTTATCTGCACTGGAGTTTGAATAGAAAACTGTGGACTGGGCGATGGCAAAGTCACGAGCGAATGCCGATCGAACTCGTCCCATTGGACGAAAACAGCGTTGAAATTGCCCCTCAGGAAGCCGACCCTGAGGATGGTTCCCCAGTAATACCGTTTGACACACCGACCATCACGGACCTCAAACGCCTGCTGGAGACGTGGGACGACAATCTCAGTTCGACTAGAGACCGCAGAGCCGATGCTCGGTTTCATTACTCGGCGGAGCGGTTTGATCCTTTTCACAACACCGCTGTTGATCGGCATTATATTGTGAAGCTGGCCGAAGTACTTTTCCGGTTGAGACCGCGTCGGTACTGCGTCATCGGGGCACTCCTCGGAACCTTGGAGAGTTATCTGCTCCAATGCTACGAGCCATTCTTGGAACATATCACAGTCTGCGACGTGGATTTGGCTGCCTACAACGCCAAACGCGATACAGGAGCACTCTGCTACCGCAATATCTGTGGCGCTGAGTTTGGCCGCTTTGGTGGACAGTTCGTTTACATCCGCGACAATTCGACATCACCTCGCGCCCAGCAATCGATTCAGGCACTCGGTCCCTACGATGTCGTGTTTGTGGATGGCGAGCATTCCTACAAGGCGGTCCAAAGCGACATCGAAACCGCTCTCGGCTGTCTTGCTCCCGGCGGAATTGTCCTTGTGCATGATATCGAACTGTTCAGTTCCAGGGTTCCTCAAGGCTATAGCGATTTTGTGCGGAACAAATGTTCGATCACTCATGTCGAAATCTCCGCAGCGTATTTCCAATTGGGATTGGGAATGATTCAACACACTCCGTGAAGCAGAGGAACTTGTGATGTCGCCCCTGATCTCCACACCACAGAGCCTGACTTGGATTGCCTCCCAGGATGGGGCTGTTTGGACCGGGGATTTGAGCAATCTCCGGGACGAGATTGTTCGATGGAAAGCCAACGGGGAAACGCTGGTGTTCACAAACGGTTGTTTCGACCTGTTACACGCAGGACATCTCAAGCTGCTTCATGAGTCTGTGTGCTTGGGAGACCGACTGATTGTGGCCGTTAACTCCGACTCATCTGTCCGCGGGCTGAAGGGGGACAGTCGGCCGATTCAGTCACAAGAAGTGCGCTGTGCCTTATTGGCAGAGTTTCGCTGTGTCGATGCAGTGGTTTGCTTTGATGGTCCTGATCCCGGATGGCTTGTTGAAATTCTTCGGCCTGACGTGATGGTGAAGGGGGCCGACTACCGGGGCCGCAGAGTGGCGGGTAGCGAGTTTTGCAACCGCCTGCATTACGTCGAGTTGTTAGGGGGCAATAGCACGTCCGCCATCATTGCAAGAACGGAAACACGACAACCGATGTGATCGGGCTCGATTGGAACAACACAACCTTGATGTGAGATTGTCATGGGGCAAGGACTGGCGAACATTGCGCGTTTGGGACATCCGCGAGTGCTGGTGGTCGGAGATATCATTCTCGACCGATACACATGGGGAAACGCGGATCGGGTGAGTCCCGAAGCGCCTGTTTTGGTGCTCGAAGTGGATCGCCGTGAAGTCCGTCTCGGGGGGGCCGGAAGTGTCACGGCGATGCTTCGCGGCTTGGAGGCAGATGTCGGACTTGCGGGAGTCATCGGTGACGACGCGGGAGGCTTGGATGTTCAGCGTTTGCTGCGCGCGTCAGAGATTGAGTGTTCGCTGGTCGATGTCATTTCCGGACGACCAACAACGACGAAGGAACGGTTGATCGGGCGCGCGTCGCATCGGCATCCGCATCAGATTCTCCGCGTCGATACTGAAGTGCGGACCCCACTGGACGAGGCGTGGCAGGTTTCCATGCTGGAGCGTCTGGAACGCGAGTTGCCCGACTTCGACGTGCTGTTGATTTCGGACTATGCGAAGGGGGCTTGTCCGCCGGAGTTTTTGCGACGATTGATCGAGTTGGCTCGGCGGTATTCGGTTCCGGTGGTGGTTGATCCGGCTCGGCATCCTGACTACGGCCGCTACGACGGAGCCACGGTCCTAACGCCCAATCGCAATGAGGCGAGTTTGGGAGTCGGCTGGACCATCGAAACGCGAGCGGACGGCATTCGCGCCGGAGGGCAGTTGTGCGAACGTCACGATCTGGATGGAGTCGTCGTGAAATTAGACGGCGACGGGATGGTGGTCGTGCGACGCGATGGTTCGTCAGAAGCCTATCCCGCTCGACGCCGCGCGGTCTATGATGTGACGGGAGCTGGCGACATGGTGTTGGCAATGCTCGGTTTGGCCCTCGCGTCAGGGTTGAGTTTGGAAGACGCGGTCGAACTGTCGAACATCGCGGCGGGGCTGGAAGTTGAACGGCTGGGCGTGACCCCCGTATTTCGTTCCGAATTGGAGGAAGAGCTCCGACGGGACGAGGCCCTCGAAAAATCCTGTGAGACAATTTGAGTCTCGGTATTGTTCTTCCACAGAAGAAGGTGCAATCGTAAACCTAATAGGCGTAAAATCCGGCTGAAGTAGTCTTTGCAATTCCTTGATCGGAGAGTGTGGCCATGCCATCCAGCTTCAGCAGCGATTCCAGCTTCAGCAGCGCTGCCAGCTTTAGTAGTGACAGCAGCGATTCAAGTGACTCCAGTTCCAGCAGTGACAGCAGCGGATCGAGCGGGTCATCGATCAGCAGTGTGTCCTCCGGGAGTTCGTCCGGATCATCGGCGTCGTCGATTTCGAGTGACTCGTCTGGCTCAGTGTCAGCGTCAAGCGGTTCG
>JAYUFF010000815.1:0-4124 GCA_043738825.1 Schlesneria sp. | reverse complement strand
ACGCGCCCCACGGGTGCGCCATCAAACTGCCTGAAACTTGTCATGAGAAAACGGGAGTGACCGGGTGATAGTGGCTGAACAAAACGGCGACAAGACCGTCCGCAGAGAATCTACCACTCGGCGGCCCACTTCGCAGCGAATGGCCCCCGACCCGGTCGGCCTCTGGCGAGAACTGCCGATGCGAGCCGGATTCAACTCGTTGCGGATCTCAATAGTGCGGCGGTTGCTCTTCGCCCGGATCGCGGACCTCGGGTGACTCACCCATCGAGACGACACGTCGTTCGAGGCGTGCGATCTCCTGGCGATACGACTTCAACTCGGCATGCAGACTGAGCAACACCTGGTGCATCTGTTCGAGGTCGTGCTGAGTGTGAGCCAGTGCCGTTTCGAGGCGGATCAGTCGGTCTTCGGTTGGTGTGGGTGTCATGGTGAATCGATGGGTCGAGATGTCGTGGAGGGTCCGGTTGTCTGTTCGGTTCCTTGCGATGCGAGTGGCTATGCTATCGAATGGCCGATGTTCCGTCGCAGTGCCAGATTCAAATGACCAGTCCGTTTTCAGTGATGGTCCAAACTCCGAGAGCGATTCCGATGGACAGAACACATTTCAAAACCAGTCCGACGCGCCAGCGAGGGCTTCGAGAACGAATGTCATTAAGCCCTCGCTGGCGCGTCGGGCTAGTTTTGAGTGGCGTTTGCATCACGCTGCTGTGTGAGAGCCTCTTCGCCGCACACGCCTCGGCCGACGACAAGCTCTTCCGCGAGCGAGTCACTCCAATTTTCGAGAAACATTGCGTCCGCTGCCACAGCGCCGACGAACATAAGGGCGGGCTGTCGCTGGCCACCGCAGAAGCGGCTCGTAAGGGAGGCGACAGTGGCGCGGCCTTCATCGCCGCCAAGCCCGATGACAGCCTGATCGTCCAGCACGTCAGCGGCGACAAGCCCGAGATGCCGAAGAATGCGCCACCACTGTCGGTACAGCAAGTCGCCACGCTGCGCGAATGGATCGCAGCCGGAGCCGCTTGGCCCGCCGATGTCGCTCTCAAGGACAAGCAGTTCGAGGGACAAGTGTGGTGGTCGTTGCAGCCACTGATCCGGCCCAAGGTGCCGGAAATGAAATCGGGACAAGGAGACAAGGAGATTGGGGGGCAAAGGGACAAGCAGCGAAGTGAGTCTGCTCCCCTTGTCCCGGCTCCGCCCTCACCGATCGACGCCTTCATCCGCGCTAAGCTCGTCGAAAAGGGATTGGCTCCCTCGCCTGAAGCTGATCGCCGCACGCTCTACCGCCGCCTGTCGTTCGATCTGCTCGGCTTGCCGCCAGACCCCGACGCCGTCGATGCGTTCGTGGCCGATCCCAACCCGCTGGCCTACGAGGTGCTGGTCGATCAGATGCTGAAGTCGCCACGTTATGGCGAGCGTTGGGCGAGGCACTGGCTCGATGTGGTCCACTACGGTGACACGCATGGCTATGACAAGGACAAGCTGCGGCCGAATGCGTGGCCTTACCGCGACTATGTGATTCGCTCACTGAACGAGGACAAGCCCTACGACCGCTTCGTGCTGGAGCAGCTTGCGGGCGACGTGCTGTGGCCAGATACCGTGGACGGCATCACGGCCACCGGCTTCATTGCGGCGGGGCCGTGGGATTTCATCGGTCATGCCGAGGTTCCCGAATCAAAAATCGACGGCCAGATCGCTCGCAACCTCGATCGCGACGACATGGTCACAACGGCGATGAATGCGTTTTGCAGCCTGACCGTCCAGTGTGCCCGCTGCCACAATCATAAGTTTGATCCGGTCACGCAGACCGATTACTACCGGCTTCAGGCGAACTTCGCGGCCCTCGATCGAGCCGACCGAATGTTCGACACCGACCCCGCCGTCGGCCATCGCCGAACCGAACTGCTCGCCGAACAAAAGCGAATCAAGAGTGAAGAGCAACGCCTGGCAGCCGAGACCGTCAAGCTGTGCGGAGAGGAGTTGAAGGCCCTCGATCAGAAGATCGCGTCGGCTCAACAGGCCGTCGCCGGACAGAGGCGGCCCGAGTACGGCTACCACAGCGGCATCGAGCCAATTCAGGACAAGGCCAAGTGGGTGCAGGTCGATCTTGGCAAAGAGGTCTCGCTGTCGAAGCTGGCTTACGTCGGATGTTGGGACGACTTCAACGGCATCGGTGCCGGGTTTGGTTTTCCCGTGCGGTTCAAGATCGAAGCCTCAAACGATCCCGCGTTTGCATCCGGCGTCACGCTGCTGGTCGATCAGACGGAGGCCGATGTCACAAACCCCGGCACGACGTTGCAGCAGGCCGAAGTGAAGGGGATCGCGGCGCGGTACGTTCGCGTTACCGCCACGAAACTCGCTCCACGGCAGAACGACTTCATCTTCGCGCTGGCCGAGCTGAGCGTGTTCGATGCCGAGGGGAAGAACGTCGCCCTCGGAGCGACCGTCACGGCACTTGATTCGATTGAGGCACCGATTCGCTGGGCGAAGAAGAATCTGGTGGATGGCCTCTTCACCGGTCAGTCGCTGGAAGACGTGAACCGCCTGCGCGAGCAACGCACCGTGCTGTTGGAACGACTCGTCCCGCAGGGCATTCGCGACGAGATTCGTCGCGTCGAAACCGCCACTGTGGAAACGGTGACGCAGCTCGCGACCTTGCCCGCTCCGCAGTACGTCTACGCAGGCATGGTCTTCACCAGCGGTGGAGCCTTCAGCGGGACGGGACCGTTCGGAGGCAAGCCGCGCACCATTCGCATCCTCAATCGCGGTGATGTCACGTCACCCGGTGATGAGGTCGGCCCCGGTATCGTCCCGCTGCGACAGGGCGAGACGGGCGAGTTCGCCCTCGCTCCGAATCACGTCGAAGGCGACCGCCGTGTTGCCCTTGCGAAGTGGATCGTGGACGAGCAGCATCCGCTGACGTGGCGTTCCATCGTGAACCGCGTCTGGCAGCACCACTTTGGTCGTGGCTTGGTCGATACTCCCAACGACTTCGGCCGCATGGGCCAGTTGCCTTCGCACCCCGAGTTGCTCGACTGGCTCGCGGTGGAGTTCCGCGATGGTGGAAGATCACTCAAGACCCTGCATCGTCTGATCGTGACGAGCAGTGTCTATCGCCAGCAGTCGCAATCCAACGTGCAGGCCGGACAGGTCGATTCATCCAACGCGCTGCTGTGGCGAGCCAACCGCCGCAAGCTCGATGCGGAGGCCCTTCGCGACAGCATGCTGTTTGTCGCGGGAAAGCTCGACGACCGGATGGGCGGTCCCGCGTTTCAGGACTTTGTGATCGAAAAGCCCGAGCACTCGCCGCACTACGAATACCAGTTGCACGATGCGGAGGATCCTCGTTCGCACCGGCGGTCGATCTACCGGTTCCTCGTCCGGTCGCAGACGCAGCCGTTCATGACGACGCTCGATTGCGCCGACCCGTCGATGATCGTCGATAAGCGCAACGAAACGGTCACAGCGTTGCAGGCCCTCGCGCTGCTGAACAACAAGCTGGTGCTGTCGATGTCGCGTCACACGGCCAAGCGGGTCGAAGCGGCTTCGGCGGACGAACGACAGCGTGTCGTCCTCGCCTTTCGCCTGGCAACGAGCCGGTCGCCAACGGCCGATGAAGTCGAAGCATTGTCTGACTATGCCCGGCAACACGGGCTGACCCAGACCTGTCGAGTGATTCTCAATCTGAACGAGTTCGCGTTCGTGGACTGAAGTCCGGCTTTTCGGAAAGCCGGACTTCTCTCCGCAGGGCGATCTCCCAGAGAGAAGTCTGGCTAACAAAGCTAAGCCGGACTTCAGCCGTGGACTTCAGCCTGCCAAGTCTGCCCGCGTGATACGGCTGGCCGCGTTATGCCAACCGGCCCGGGTGACCTTGAGGAATCTCACGGACTCGGCGCGCGACTTCTGTCGGCGTGCCAGATTCTTGGTTCCGATCGCTTGCACCTCGCGCCGGCTCGTCAATTCGGGCGCACAATCAATCTGTGTGACGAACGCCTTGCAGCCCCGAACCTGAAGGGAGACCCACGCATGACTCCGAGATGGTATGTGGACTTGCTCTGCCCCGGATGGCCTTTGATTCACGGACCGCCTGCCGATGACGTGGGATCGTGAACGCCTCGCGGCCGACA
>JAYUFF010000814.1:0-1526 GCA_043738825.1 Schlesneria sp. | reverse complement strand
CGATGAGTTGCGACGATGTCTGGGCCGGTCCCGCGAAGGAGGGAGCCGCCGCCGACATCGGGATCAAGTGGCGTGTCGAGGGGACAACCGGGATGGCTCGCGGGACGATCGGCTGGCCGAGTTATCCCGCTCGCACGCCGAGCACGCTCGACTACACGACGACTTCATCGAACGAATGGCATCAGCCGCGCTGGCCCGAGGTCTGGTTCCCCGATGCGTTCGTCGGCCCGATGGCGCAGCTCTTGTGTGCGCTGGAAGACAACTCGACTCCCGAAATCAACGGTGACGACAACCTGCACACGATGGCTCTGGTTGAGGCGTGTTATCTCTCGGCGCAGGAACACCGCGCGGTCGAACTGGGCGAAATTCTGGAGGGCCGCGCGTCGTGAATGGTCAAGCGATCTCTTTGGGCATCGCCATCGTCGGCGTGCCCGCCGTACTGCTCGGTTGGACGATTGCCGCTCACAAGTTGCGAGTCTGGCGAGTGCGAAGGCTGGTCCGCAACCTGCCGGTTGGCGTGCGCAACAAAATTTTGGCCCGCATCACCGAAGCGGCGCGCGGTTCGTCTGTTTGCACCCTGCTGGTGCCGGTCGATTCTCCGAGTCACGGACCTCCGGGTGCGAGGACATCGCAACCCGACATGACGGCCTCGCGCTTCGGCGGCCCTCCGTACGGCGAAGCCGATGAACAATGGCCGAGCCGTGACGACGACCGCCGGGAGCCGGCCGACTTTCTGATTCAGGTGCGTCTTGATGATCCCTTGCCCGCGCCGTGGCCGGGACGATTGATCGTGGTTTTCTTGAAGTTCGCTGCGCAACAAACGGTGCTCGTTTACTCCACTCCGTCTCCCGCAAAGTATGTTCGACGACCGAGCAGCCCTGATGCGAGTCCCGAATGCGGGCTGATGCCGCTGCCGATTCCCAAAGCCAAGCCGCCCGCGACTCAACATTTGCCCGAACAGGTTGCCGCAGCGGAGTCACCCGCCGAATCGTCTGGCTCCGAGAACGAATGGCAGTTGCCGTATGATCCGACTCTCTTGATCGAGTTCATTCCCGGATTGAGAGCAGAGTTGCGGCAGTTCACGAGACGACCGGCCGATCTGCTGGCTCAGTTGATGGCTCCCGACCACTACGATTACGGAATCGAACTGAGTGACATCGTGCAACTGGGCGGACGGCCCCAATGGATTCAGGACGATCCCGGTTCGACGACGTGTCCGGAGTGCGACCGACCCTTGCGGTTCCTGTTCCAGTTCGGAGACCGCTCCGGCCAGAACCGCCTCGGCGACGCGGGCGTCTGCTACGTTTTCGGTTGCGACGCTCATCCCGATCGCGCGCAGTCCATCGTGCAAATGTGCTGACGGGAGTTGTTCATGGTTCTCGTGAAACAGTCGCAGCGTGCCTGTCGCTGAGTTCGCAAGAACTCAGCCCAACTCACCATCACGAACTGAGAGGCGGTTCAAAAAGAAATCGCTTGTTTTCAGGGTGCCACGGTCACGGCTTGGCGTGGCCGTGCTTTGGTCGTCG
>JAYUFF010000813.1:0-4125 GCA_043738825.1 Schlesneria sp. | reverse complement strand
AGCTGCCGGGTTACTTCAGCAGCTATGACGACTTCGGCGAAGACAACTACGCGCGCTTGAGTGACGAGTGCGACGAGGGACAGGGCCAACCCGTGATCCTGCCCGTCAGCGAAGGCATTCACCGTCGAGACGCCGCGGCGCATCACCAGCCCGCGCCTCACCACGCTTCGTCCCAGTTGGCCACTGCGGGTGGGGCCGTTCGGGGAGCGTGGGGCAACTCGAACGCAGGCACCGATGACGAGGGATTTGGCGTCGGACTTGTGTGACGTGGGTGACGTTGGTCCTCGACGGAGATTGGAATCTGCCTTGGACCGACTCGTTTATGTCCCACGCAGAGGAAAGTGAGGCATTTGCTTCGTTTAACCGCGTGGGCAACGCCCCGCGCGTCGACGGGGAAACAGGCTCACTCGCCACTCGACGCGCGGGGCGTTGCCCACGCGGTTAAACGAAGTAGTCGATCGCGTTCTGAAAGACCTTGCGCCCGAGGCCGTCTCCCGTCAGGCCGAGCCTCGTCCAGTGAGGGTGCTGAGTTCCGAACAGGAACCGCTCGGGGTGCGGCATCAGTCCGAAGACTCGTCCCGTTGGATCGCTCAGCCCGGTGATGTTGCCTGTCGAACCGTTCGGGTTGGCCGAGTACCGCTCGTTCACCGGATGAGTCCCGTCTCCACCATCGGTTGCCTGCCATGCCGCGTATTCGAGTGCGATCTGGCCGCGCGCCCGCCAGCGTTCGATCACTGAATCGTCTCGCACGACGATTCGACCCTCGGCATGAGCGATCGGCAGGTCGAGTTCGTCGATCCCGCGCAGGAACACGTTGTTCGTCGATGTCACCTTGCAGTGAACCCACCGCGCGGTGTACTTGCCGTTGTGATTCCACGTGAGTGTCGAGTCGGCGTCGTGGCGAGCATCATCGCTCCAACCTTCAGCTCCACCCGGCAGGATGCCCGCTTTCAGCAGCACTTGGAAACCGTTGCAGATGCCGAGCACCAGTTTGTCCGCCGCGAGAAAGCGGTGCAGCACGTCGGCCAGATGGCCGCGCAGTTGACTGGCGAAGACGACTCCCGATCCGATGTCGTCCCCGTAGCTGAAGCCACCCGGCACGCAGAGAATCTGGTATTGATCGAGCAATTCGGGCCGCTCGACCAGGCGGAACAGGTGGACGCGTTCCGCACGACCTCCACACGAATCAAACGCATACGCGGTTTCAACGTCGCAGTTGGTGCCGGGCGCACGCAGCACACACACTTGGGGAGCAGCCATGACTCAATCGGTCCTTCGTAGCCGGGAAGCAGCACAGTCAGCGAGGCGGCGGCATGATAACGGCCTCACCCGCGCTTCGGGAGCATCGACGAGGACTTTCTCCGCGTCAGGCTTCGCGCACGGCAGGTGCTGCCCCGCGCAACTTCGCGTAGCCGCATTGAGCGGTCTGTGCTAGAACCCCGCCCGGTTTTGAGAGCCGGAAAAACTGGCGGCGATGGCCGGTCGGCGATGTCTCTAAAATTGTGAGACCCGTTTCTTTCCTCTTGTCATGGACGACTGACATGCTGCGACTTGGGCAGATGCCGATCCTGACCTGCCTCGTGTTTGCCGTGGGGCTGGGGGCGGGCTTCGCGTGGAAATCGGGCTGGATTCCCGTCGAGATCAGTGCCGCTCGCACCGGGCAGATCGACGGCGGCGCTGCGTCGGCGATGCGCGAGCGTGCGTCGAGTGCAACGTCGGCGACGGACTCGCAGGCCGTGGCCGCAGCGATCGAAATCGTTCCCGATGATCCGACCATCTTCCTGCAACAGACCGAACCCTCCGTTGAAGAGTCGAACGGTCAGGAGCCGCTTGCAGTACCGAGGGGCGTCGCGCAGGCCGAGTTCTCGTCGCCGCAGGTCGCTGATCGCAGTGTGACCTCCGCCTCGGATGAGCCGGAGTGGGCGCGTCCGTCCGCTGCTCGAAAGTCGGCCAGTCCTGTAACCGCGACCGGCCGATCGTCCGCCAGCGCGGTGACGACTCGCACGACAGATGCTGTGAAACAAGCGGGGCATCGAGAACCGGCGGCCTCAACCACCGAGGCCGCCGCCGCGACGACCTCACTGGCGAACGAGTTGCCCGCCATCGACGAGTTGATCGCGAACGGTGAGACCCTCGCCGCGCATCGCGCGCTGTCGAAACTTTACTGGAATCACAAGGAGCATCGCGCCGGGTTGCAGACTCGTTTAGACGGCACCTCGCGCGCCATCTTCTTTCAGCCGCAACCGAACTTCGTCGAGCCGTATGTCATCGAACCGAACGACCAATTGCGAGTCATCGCCAACAAGTACCAGTTGTCCTGGGAGTACCTCGCGCGGCTCAACAAGACCGATCCGCGCCGCATTCAGTTGGGGCAGAAGTTGAAGGTCGTGAAGGGGCCGTTCGCGGCGATCATCGACTTGCAGGACTTCGCGCTGACGGTTCATCTGCAAGGCTACTACGTGAAGCGTTACGACGTGGGGATCGGCAAGGACGGTTCCTCGCCACTGGGCAAGTTCAGCGTGCAGAACAAGGTTGAGAACCCGCAGTACACCGGTCCCGACGGCAAGGTCATCTCCGGCGACGACCCGAAGAATCCGCTCGGCGAACGTTGGATCGACCTCGGCGACAGTTATGGCATTCACGGCACGATCGATCCCGATTCGATCGGCAAAGCCGCCTCGCGCGGCTGCATTCGGCTGAGAGACAAGGACATCGTCGAAGTCTATGACTTCCTGGTCAAAGGCTCCGAAGTCGTGATCCGCAAGTAAGTCCGATGACAGGCAGCAGCGTCAAAAAGATCGACTGATTGGATCGAAGCCTGACGCGCAAGCGAAGGTGCAAAGTTGAGAATGCCTTCGCTCGCGCGTCAGGCTGCGATTGATAGATCATTTTCACGCTGCTGCCTCACCGCGTTGTGCTGATCCGTGGCGCTCTACTTCTTCGGCCGAAACGCCTTGATCTTCGTCTCGTCGGTCGTGAGATACGGTCCTTCCAGCAGGTCGATGCAGTAGGGAATGGCGGGCATGACGGCATCGAGGCATTCCTTGATCGCCTTTGGCTGACCGGGCAGGTTCACGATCAATGCTTTGCCGCAGATGCCCGCTGTCTGGCGCGAAAGGATCGCCGTGGCGACTTTCTCCAGCGAGACCTTGCGCATCAGTTCTCCGAAACCGGGCATCATCTTCTGGCAGACCGCTTCGGTGGCCTCGGGCGTGACATCGCGAAGGGCCGGGCCGGTGCCGCCCGTGGTGACGACGAGGCAACAGCCCTCGACATCGCACAACTCGCGCAGCGTCTGCTCAATCAGAGGTCGCTCGTCGGGTATGACTCGCGCGACTGGTTCAAATGGCGACGTGAGGACATCTGCGAAATAGTCGCGGATCGCCGGGCCGCCGCGATCTTCGTACTCACCCCGACTGGCGCGATCCGACACGGTGACGATGCCGATGCGGGCGGGCGGCAACTCACTCATCCCTTGGCCTTTTCCGGGGCGATACCAATTTGCTTGCTCGTCTTCTTCATCGCGGACTCAAACGCGGCGCGAGCCTTGGTCCAGGCATCATCCATCAGCGGGATGTGGCAGCCTCCCTTGCCCTTGCACGAGTTCATGCCGGGCAGATCGCCGCAGCCGCCCTGCCCCTTGCAGTCGTTATTCGTGCCGCAGGTCGCATCGGCCATGCTCGCACACGTTCCGAGGCCCGCGCAGTCGTTGTCCTTGCCGCGTCCGAGGCCCTTGCACGAGTTCAAACCGCGACAGACGTGAGGCTCGTCGATGATGAGCTTCTCGACCTCGGTCAGTTCCGTCGCGGAAGTGGTCGTTACGACAGGTGCAGCCGGAGTCGCTCCGCCCGGTGGAGTACCGCCTCCGCAACCGATGGTCGTTCCGGCCAGCATGCCGCCGAGTGCGGCGAGGGTCAACTTGTGAAAGTCGCGTCGATCCAGTCCGTCATTCTGCATGGCAATCCTCATTCGTCAGGTGTTCGGGGAGGGAAATTGTGCGACGCATGATAGCTGCTCGTCCGGCGATTGTCTGTCAATCCGGAGTGGGGGTCGGGGCCATCGCCTTGTTGAATCCGGGATGTTTGGGTGCCACGGTCACGGAGCTTCGACGTGGCCGTGAGATTG
>JAYUFF010000812.1:0-10926 GCA_043738825.1 Schlesneria sp. | reverse complement strand
CCCACCACAATGCGTTGTGAGTTGGTGGGCAATGCCCACCCTACATTTTGTGAGCCGCCGTATTTGTTAGGCAAAGCCGCTGACGCCACCCGGCTCACCAAGACTGCAACAGGTGACAAGACTGTAACAGGTGAATCGTCTCGTGGCAGTCCGCGTGAGGTTTAGAGAAGAATTGCGTTCGACAGGAGTCGAAGGAAGAATTTTCCATGACGATCAAACTGACAGCCGCCTCATTTCTCGCCGGAGTCAAGCAAAGTGGCTTGATCGCGCCGGATCGGATCGACTCACTGCTGAGGGAGCTGCTGGAAAGCGGCGTCGATGGCAATGATTCGGTCGCCATTGCGACGGCTCTGGTCGAGCGCAACGCTCTGACCGAATGGCAGTCGGAGAAGCTGTTGCAGGGCCGGCACAAGGGCTTCCTGCTCGGCCGTTATCGCCTGCTGTCATTGCTCGGTGCGGGCGAGATGAGCGCCGTGTATCTGGCCGAACACATCATGATGGAGCGGCGGTGTGCCATCAAAGTGCTGCCGGCCAACAAGGTGCAGGACACCTCGTATCTGGGTCGCTTCCACCGCGAAGCTCGGGCGGTCGCGGCCATGAATCACCTGAACATCGTCCGCGCCTACGATGTCGACAAGCAAACCGAAAGCGGCACCGACATTCACTTCCTCGTCATGGAATACGTGGAGGGGCGGAACCTCGAACAGATCGTCAAGGATCGCGGGCCGCTCGACTACGTCATGGCGGTCGATACGATCCGCCAGGCGGCCGATGGTTTGGGGCACGCCCACCAGTTGGGGATGGTTCACCGCGATGTCAAGCCGGGCAACCTGCTGGTCGATACTCACGGGATTGTGAAGCTGCTCGATCTCGGTCTGGCTCGGTTCTTCAAGACGACCGATGAGGAGTCGCTGACGATCAAGCACGACGAGAAGGTGCTCGGCACGGCGGACTATCTCGCGCCGGAACAGGCGATTGACAGCCATCGGGTCGATGCGCGGGCCGACATCTACAGCCTGGGTTGTACGCTCTACTTCGCCCTCTCCGGACATCCGCCGTTCACGGACGGAACGCTGGTGCAGCGGCTGCTGGCCCATCAGACGAAGACGCCGCAGTCGGTCAGCTACGAACGCCCCGACATCGACGAATCGCTGCTGGACATCCTCGACAAAATGATGGCCAAGAAGACCGCCGACCGTTATCAAACGGCGATTGAAGTCTCGGAGGCTTTGTCGCGCTGGCTGATCGAACACGCACCTTCCGCCTGGAAGCAGAAGCACCTGATGCTGGTCGCCGCGCTGTGCGGAGTGGACTCGTTGCAACACAAGTCGGACGCCGAATTGGCTGCCGAGCGGGCCGGCGATGCAGAGGTCAGCGTCCTGTCTGACGATTTGATTGCCGTTGACCGCTCGGCCTCCGACGCGAGACCCGCGAGCGGTTCGGGCCTGCGCATTCCGAACCCGAAGTCGGCGGTCCAGCTCAAAAACAAGGAACGCCGTCCGGGATCGAGCGTGCGGCTGCCCGCAGCAACCGCCAACGCGGGAGGCTCCCGATCCGCCGCACCCGTCGTCCAGGAACTGGCGTCCAAACTGAGCGTCCCGTTGTCGGCAGTGGCACCCGCGAACATCAACCCGCTCAAGCTGATTCGATCCATGGACGAGATGACTCGCACCGTTCTGATCGCGATGGCGATGCTGATCGCCATCGTCGGCAGCAGCGTCGGCATGCTCTACTTCATCGGCCAACCGGGTCTCGGCAACAACGCGCAGCATGAGAAGGTCGATGAGAACAAGAGATCGCCCACGACGCGCGTTGTCCCGGTCGATCATCGGCCAGCGACGTAGGGCAAGCCGCTGGCTTGCCCGTCCACGCTCGTCGCCGATCTGCTGTTGACGAATGACGGCAAGCCAGAGGCTTACCCTGCGCCTACCAATGCCAGGTCGCTTCGCGGACCCGTACGGGGACGAAGTTGTCGTCCTGCGACTTGTGGAAGAACATCTCTTCGGAGACGGCCACGAGATCGGCCGCCTTCAGAAACACCTGGTACAGCGGATAGAACGGCAGCGCCAGCGCAATGAACAGGTCGCGGCCGGGCGTTCGCGAATAGCCCAGCAACAACAGCAGTTGCACGGCTTCGAGCAAGACTTGCAGCAGATAGAGCAGCAGCAACAGGTTCACCACATCGCCGGCGAAGAGGCAGCCGAGCCAGACGGCATAGCCCCAAAAGGTGTAGACCGACGCGACGTTGAAGAACCACCGTTCGAGCATCATTCCGAAGTTCGTCAGTTGGAAGTTGCGGTACCAGAAGAATGCCAGATCGAGATGCTTGCGGCACTCGAATGTCAGCACCGTGCGATCCCAACGGCGTCGTTGATTGAACAGCCTCTGCCACTCTGTTGGCACGTCGGTGAGACACGTCGCGAGCGGAGCGACCGCGATGCGGTAACCGGCTTTGCGGACGCGCAGCGTCAGATCGCCGTCCTCACCCGGCCCGACATCCCAGCCGCCGAGTCGCTCCAGCAGCGAACGTCGAAACGCGCCGAAGGCACCGGACACGATGGCCAGCATCCCGAGCCGCTCCTGCATCAGGCGGCCCAGGAAGATCGTCTGCCGGTATTCGTAAGCCTGCAACCACGTGCAGAGGTTGTCGAGTGCATTGCGGGCTTCGACGCTGGCCGAGACCGCGCCGACGGTCGGGTCGGCGAATGGCTGCACGATTTCCCAGAGCGACGTGTCCGACAGGTGGGAGTCGGTGTCGACGCAGATGATGATCTCGGCCCGCGTGTAGGCCAGCGCCCAGTTCAGGGCCGACGATTTGCCGCCCCGTTCCTCGCGGCTCAGTACCAACACGCCGTCGTGCTCGCGGGCGAATCGCCGCGCGTTCTCGGCCATGTCGTCGGTCGAACCGTCATCGACGACGATGACCTCCATCCTCGGATAGCGCCCCCAGACGGAACGCAGGCCCGCCTCAATCGAATCGCCTTCGTTGTGGCCGACCAACAGCAGCGCGATCGACGGACAGTGCTCATACGCCGTCGGTGCCTTTCGCCCCAGCAGCCAGTCCCACACGGAGAGCACGGCATCGACCAAGGCCATGCACGCCGTGCAGAAGGCATAGCGTGTGCCATCCACCAGCAGGGCAAACCCGATCACCGCCCAGATCTGATCCGGATGCAGCGTGCTGAGCCAGTACCGCCACTCGACGAGCATCATGCCTCCCGGTGGCCATTTGTCAGATGACCCTGCTCCGACCCCGTCGCCATCGGCAGAAAGGCGTGCGGCCCGCGCGGCGTGTACGCCATCAGATCTTTCACGAGGGCTTGATTGGCCGGAAACCGAAAGCCGCAGCGCAGACAGTGCCCGACCAGTTCGAGTTCGCGGGGACTCCACTGACAGTCGAGGCAGCGGAGCGGTCCGCGCTGGTACTCGAAGTCGGCACCCACCGTCAGATGCCTTGCCCGACACTTGGCACAGGCGATTCCATCGGCCGTCTCAAAGTCTTCGACTCGTCCCACATAGGCGCAGGCAAAGTGATGAATGAGCGACTCCTGCTCGACACGTCCCGAGCCGCAGCAGGGGCAGCCATGACGAAAGCTCGGCAACGATTCGCAACGCGGGCAGACGAGGGCGCGGTCGAGCAGCTTGGGCGCGAGCGTTCCCTGTCGCGATCCCTCCCGCAGATGCGCCTCGTCGATGCGATGCGAGAACTTCAGTGAACGCAGGTCGAGGCCGGGGGCCAGGCAATCCGCAGGCAGATTGAGCGGCGCGAGCCACTCGCTCGACAGAGCCGAGAGGCCCTGCGGCGGCATCGAGAGACCGGTCGATGTCCCCTCCTCTCGGATGGCTCCCGTCAGCAGTTGCCGGTCTTCGAGCACTTCCTTGACGCGCCGACGTTTGGAGGCCAGACGCCGTCCGGCCGAGGCCAGTCGCGCCTTCAGTTCCAGCGGATGAAACGACTTCCCCAGCATGTCGTTCGCCCCGGCCTCGAAGGCCTCCACCAAATTGGCGGTCTCGTTCTTGGCCGTGACCATCATGATGTACAGGTCGTCGGCCCCGCGATGTTGGCGCACGTAGCGGCACGCCGCCACGCCGTCCATCGTCGGCATCTCCCAGTCGAAGACGGCCAAGTTCGTGTCGGGTTCGGCCAGCAAAATCTGACTCGCCTCAAACCCGTTGTGAGCGATCACCGATTGATAGCCCCAGGTGCTGAGCAGCCGATCGAGCAGCCGGCGATACTCGGGATCGTCATCGGCAATCACCACGCGAGTCGTCTCAGTGGACATGCGGTCATCCTGGCGAAGAAAGAACGGCGGTTGGGCGGACCTAATAAAAGCCGTCAATCGACGGGGACTTCTGCACGATGACCGGTGGCGGGACTTCTTCGACTTCATCCGTGGAGGGCTTCCAACGCGGCATCGCGCAGGGCAGTTTGACCACCGCGCCGATCTGGATCCGTTCGTGCTTCAGGCACTCGACAGTCGGTTCGAGATGAATTGGCAAGTGGCGGCTCTCGTGCGGATAGAAGCGTGCGATCTGCTGCGGAGGCGGGACATGCTCATCGCCGAGACGGACGACTCGACACGGCAGGTTCTCCCAAAATGGAGCGAGCTGGACTTCGACGGCATCACCCACGGCAAAGTCCTGCAACCGTTCCTGCGGCACGAACAGTTCGATGTGCAGCGAGTCCTCTTCGAGGATCGTGAACAACGTCTGCAACTCGTCGGCCCCTTCGCCGGTGAAGCGGTGCCGTTTGACGACCACGCCGTTGACGGGAGACCGAATCTGCAGCCGAGACTCTTCGCCGCGCAGTCGCTGCTGTTCCGCTTCGAGCGATTCGACCTCGGCCAACAGTGGCAGCAACTCATCGCGGCGCACGACCGTTCCCGTCCGTGTCGCCTCGGCCCGCTTCTCCCACGCGCTCAGGGCCAACAGCAGTTTTTCCAGCTTCTCACGCTGGCCGACTTCATTGTTGCGCGCGTGCTGCACCTCTTCGAGGCCCTGCACTTTCTTGGCGTGCAGCGTTTCGGATCGTTGCAGATTCTGTTGCAGATCGACCAGCTTGGCCTGCTCCTGACGAAGCTGACCCCATTTCTCATAGAACTCGCCGACCGACTGATCGGAATCCTTGGCATGGACGGAAACTTCCCAGTTCAAGCGCGAGATGCCCGCCTGCAACTTGGCTTGGGCCATTCGCAGATTGTCGTCGAGTCGCCCCAGGTCACGAACGATCTCGGGACTGTGCAGCGTCAGCAGCAGTTGTCCCTGTCGGACGGTCTGGCCCTCTTCCACATGAACGAACTGCACGACACCGGCCATCGTGGCGGGAACCTGGATCGGGCGACCGGCAATCACGCCGTAGGCCGAGTAATGGAAGAAGGCCTCGAACGCCGCGTGGCCTCCGTAGGCCAGCACCGCAAACACCATCGACACGACAAACAGTCGGCCGCGCGGCTGCTTCGGCGGAGTCGCGGGCTTCACCGGTGGCGACGCCGCCGCGCTGCGCGGCGGTTGAAACGCACCGCTGCTGTATTGGAAGCCCTGAAAGCCGGTCGGTCGAGGAGATCCCGAACCATGTCCGGGATCGGGACGAATCTGTTCCGTGCTCACGTTGGCAGACATTTCGGTTGAGGGGTGAGACGCTCGGGACCATCACAATCGCGGCAACAGACCATCCGTAATCCACGTTGCCTTTCTGCAACATAGGTTGCAATTCGGCAACGTCAAATCGGAACCGGGCCACTGCTCGGAAGATTCGAGCCGATGTCCTCGCGCATTCCGAGCACGGTGGTTGCCATTGGTCTGACGCGCGCGGCCGTTGCCCGGCGAAGAACGCTCACAATCGTTGCGACCGGCGGCCCGCGACACGTTGCCTGCGGCTTACGGTTCACGACCAGCAGCGTTTGCCCGCTCGGAGACGCTTCGCCAACGACTGCGATCGTGACGACAGTCAAAGCAGAACGACGATTACATCGTGCGCCGGGAAAACTCCTCCAGCGACGCGTTGTCTGCCGGTTAGAGTTCGACAGAGGGATGATGAGTCTCGTGCAATGCCCGTTGACTCATCCCTCTGGTCGAAGTTCCTGCTCGGATGCGCAGGGTTGCTGTTGCGACCCACTGTACCGGCCGAGTTCACGTTCGTTCGCGCGGTCCCGTTCACGCGAGCATTTTTTGCGAGGAGATTACTTTGAGTCAGCAGAAGTTGGTGACACACGGCGTGACGGCGGCGGCAGCCCTCGTCGTGGGTGGTTTGTGCGGCTACGGATTCGCCCCGGCAGCGCGAGTCGCCGCCGAGGTGAGTCCGATGCAAGTCGTCCGCAACGTGGAAATGCAACCGAACGCGGTGGCTCTCACGCCGACGGCGACGCGATCGGTCGAGCCGACCGGCTCGGCCGCCGCCAAGTGGAAACTGAAGGCCGGCAACGGCGTGTCCACTGCGGAAACGATTCAGTGCCATGTTCCGAAAGGGTGGCCCGTCCTCATCGTGCGAACGATGGAGGAAGACGCGGTGTGGTACGTCCAGGTGACGGCCGTGCCGACCGCAGGCCAGAACTTTGACTGCCCGACGATCTTCGGCAACGCCACCACTCCGGCGGGAACCAAGTTTCAGACGGCGCTGATCGTCGTCCGTGACGCGAAAGACGCGGAGCAGTTCGTGCCGGGCGCGATGCTCAAAGAACTGCCGACCAACCGCGACGTTGTTTCGATCGTCGATGTCGTTCGCGAATGAGCGACCGGCCGTTTCCAACGACCAACCCGCGACGGCGTGCCTGGCCGGTTGTTTTGAAATTTCACAACCTTCATCGGAAAGGACGCTCATCATGAAGTGGCCTCAATTGCGAAAGACGCTGCTGTGCGCGGCGGCGGTGCCGACGTTCTTCGTCGCCGGATACGCGGTTCGCTCGTTGTCCAGTCAGCGGATGGCGATTTCGGTCGATTCGCGACCCGGCCAGTTGGTCGAGCGGGTTCAAGAAGTGGAGTGCGATACGGCACGGGGCTGGCCCGTGGTCGTGGTGCGCGACGTGTCGGCCTCATCGGAATGGTGGGTTCAGGAACGTTGCCGCGCGGTGAAGGGGACGCGCTTCGTGGCCACCTCGCACTTCGGCAACGAGGCGACTCCGCCCGGCACGCGCTTCCAGTTGGTCGTGCTCGCCATGCAAGATGCCGAGACGGCCGGACACTTCACGGTCGGCTCGCGACTGGAACAACTTCCCTCCGAAGTCCCGCAATCGGAACCGGTGGAACTGGTTCGCCAGTAGCCGAGATTGCTCGCTCTCTCAAAATCAGCACGCAGGACAGGTGGCCATGACTCCGTTTCGTTCAACCGTTTGGATTACGTTGGCGGCCGTCGCGGTCTCGCTCGCCGAGGCCGCTCCGCCCGCCAAGCTGTTGCTCGTCGATGACTTTGAGGGAGGCCAGCAGAACCGACTCGGCGGCTTTCACGAAAAGTATCAAGCGGGTGATTCGGTCGCGGTTCTCGATCGCAATGCGCGGGTTCATCGCGGTCGGGCCGGCAGCAGCCTGTTCGTGCAGGCCGATCGCCGAGCCACCGGTTACTGCGGCGTGTGGCTGCAGTTCTTCAACTTTCGCGCATCGCAACGGAAGTACTTCGACGCCAGCCCGTACAGCTATCTCTCGTTCTGGGTCAAGGGGCACGCGGGCGACGAACGCTTCACCGTCAAGCTCGCGGATCGCAAATGGATCGAGAAGGAAGACTCCATCGCCGTGGGCGAGATTCGCCAGTACCTCCCCAAGGGAGTCACCACCAACTGGCAGGAGGTTCTGGTTCCGCTCGCGGCGATCAAGTCGTTGGACCTGCAACAACTGGGCGGCCTGACCATCGACTTCACCTCACCCGGTCGGCACGCCGTTTACATCGACGACATCAGCTTCAAGGTGACGGCGTCAATCGCCACGCCGCAGAATGAGACCGCCAGCGGCACCGGCTCGTCCGCCGCGACCTCTCCGCGCGCGATGTGGCTGTGGGAGTCGCGCGTGGTTCTGCACGATCCGGCTCAGCGTGAGCAACTGTTCACGTTCTGTCGCGATGAGGCGATCGAGCAGCTTTGGATGCAGCTCGACTACCGGATCGCCGGCCAGAGTCCGCACGAAGTCATCGCGCCGACAACCGGTTCGTCCGCGTCGGCTCCGGCGAAACAAGTCACCATCCAACTTCCCGACCCCGCCGCGTGGCGGCGCTTCCTGACGGAGGCTCATCAGGCGCGAATCCAAGTCCACGCACTCGACGGCTATCCCGAGTTCGCCCTCAAGCCGCAGCATGCCGCGCCGCTGGCGGTCGTCGATGCGGTGATCGACTTCAACCGCGAATCGACTCCCGAACAGCGGTTCGATGGCATTCACTTCGACAACGAACCGTACCTGCTGCTCGGTTGGGAAGACCGCACGCGGCGCGAGCAGATTCTGCGCGAGTTCTTGGAACTCAACGTCGAATGCCAGCGCCGCGTGAGGACTCAATCGGGCCTGACGTTCGGCATCGACATCCCCTTCTGGTGGCAGGAACTCGACGAGGCGACCGGCAAGCCGCAGGGTGAGGTCACGTTTGCGGGCAAGAAGAAACCGGCCAGTCACCATTGCATCGACCTGCTCGATCAGGTCGGCATCATGAACTATCGCGATGCCGCCGAGGGTGCCGACGGTCTGATCGCTCACGGTCAGGACTTGCTCACGTATGCCGACAAGGCCGGTGCCGCGCGGATTCACATGGGAGTCGAAACGTTTCTGTCGCCGCCCGCCGACGTGTGGTTTGTCGTCGGCCTGCCTCGCAAGCGATTCGAGGCGGTGGTTCGCGGCGCGGGGCGCGAACTCGCGAGCCTCAGCCGAGTCGATGGCCTGCGTCTGCATCGACTCGACGATGGACAGAACGTTCACGTCGGCCTCGAACTCCCCCTCGAACCGACGGCCGACGACCTGCAACGAATCCAGTCACATCTGACGCAGATCGCCGAACGGTTCGGAGCCATTTCACCGGGTGTATCGCGTGCGCAGGTGGCGGCCTTTCGCAACCAGGCCGACACCGCCGTGCGGGTCGATCCCGAATGGAGCGGCTTCCGCACGCGAGACATTGCCCGGGCGAGCGGCCCCGAACTCGCCGCCTTCGTCGCGACGAACACGATGCTGCCGAAGATCACGTTTGCCGACAACACGCTCGACGATCTGCATGCGCAACTGAAGTCGGCCGAGGAATCCTTTCGCCGCTCGAAGCAATTCGGCGGCATGGCCCTTCACTCCTACGAGTCCTTCCAAAAACTGAACAACATCAAGCGTGTCGCGTCGCAGCCGTAGCACCAGCGGGCTGCGAGACCCCGATGCACTTCTGAGCGGGGCAGCGTCAGCTCCCCGGTTCTTGGGCGTCAGCCCGCTCTGTGGCGTCAGCTCGTTCGTCAAAGCCGCGAAGAGCCAGGGGGCTGACGCCGCCCCGCTCAGAACCGCTCATGGAGAACCGGTGCGGTATAGATTCTTTCACAGGGTCACTTAGAATCGGCACGCCCACACAGGTTGTGGGCAGACACTTCGTGGGAGTGTCTTTCTACCGAACGCCCTGGGACGACCGATCATGCTCACCATCCGTGCCCGCAGCTATGAGAACGGCGAGCCGCTTCAGATCACGTTGCAGGGGGATCGCATTCGGTCCGTCGAGCCTGCCTGGCCGAAGGGGACTGTGGACGACTGGCCGTTCGTCGCGCCCGGCCTCTTCGACTTGCAGATCAATGGACACAGCGGCGTCTGGTTCAGCGATGAGGCGCTGACGGCGGATGACGTCCTCAAGGCGCTCGCGCCGTATTCGCGGTTTGGCGTGACGCGGCTCTGTCCGACACTCATCACGAATTCGTTCGAGGGCCTGGCGGCGGGGTTCGCCGCGATTCAAGCCGCCTGTGAACGCGAGCCGTGGGCGGACCGAATGGTCTGCGGCTGTCATCTCGAAGGACCGTACATCTCGGCTGAGGACGGGCCGCGCGGCGCACATCCTCGCCAACACGTGCGGCCGGCGGATTGGAACGAGTTCCAGCGGTTGCAGGAGATCTCGGGCCAACGCATCAAACTGGTGACGATCGCTCCGGAAGCGGAAGGAGCGATCGAGTTCATTCGTCAGGCGACGGCTCACCAGGTCGTGATCTCGATTGGACACACGGCCGCCACGCCCGAGCAGGTGCGCGCGGCGGTCGATGCCGGCGCGAAGCTCAGCACGCATCTCGGCAACGGTGCCCACGCGATGATTCACCGCCACCGCAACTATATCTTCGAGCAGTTGTCCGATCCTCGTCTGACCGCCAGCCTGATCGTCGATGGCCATCACCTGCCGCCGTCGTTGGTCCGCACGTTCATCAAGGTGAAGTCGCCCAAGCAAATCATCCTGACGTGCGATGCGGCCGGCTGGGCTGGCTGTCCGCCCGGCCTCTACGAAAGTAAACTCGGCCGCAGTGAAATTCTGGAAGACGGCAGACTGGTCGTCGCGGGCCAGCGCGAACTGCTCGCGGGATCGGCCCAGGAAACGGATGTCTGCGTGGCGAACGTCCTCGAATTCGCCGGCGTCTCGCTGAAAGACGCGATCGACATGACGAGCAAGAACCCCGCGAAGCTGCTCGGTTACGAAGTCGCCCGTCTGCGCCGAGGCTCACTTGCCGACCTCATCGTGTTCCGCATCGCACCAAACAAGCAGCGTCTGGATGTGGAAGCCACCATCGCCTCGGGGCACCTGATGTACGGTGAGATTGCCACGCGGTAGGCTCACCATCGAACGTCGATCACCATGTCTGCTGTCCACATAACGTGAGATGCAGAACGCCAAGACGCCAAGATGCAAAGACGCAATGAAGGGAATTGGATCGGGAGGATCAAAGATGATCGCGGTTCATTGCCGAGACAATTCATCTCCCCACTTCATTGCGTCCTGGCGACGTTGCCTCGTTG
>JAYUFF010000811.1:0-1528 GCA_043738825.1 Schlesneria sp. | reverse complement strand
GTCCTCGCACGGCCACGTCGAGGCTCCGTGACCGTGGCACCCCAACTTATGCCGGCTCGCCTTCCTCAGCCTTCTCAGCGGGTTCGGGGATCGCCAGTGAGACTCCGATTCCGATCGCCAGTGCGACGGCGATCACGGCCAGCGAGATCAGCGTGATTTCGCTCGTCCGATTGTGAGGCAGGAAGTCGTGGATCAGCATCTTGATGCCGACCAGTGCCAGAATCGCCACCAGCGAAAACTTCAGATAGCGGAACTTGCCGAGCAGATCGGCCAACGCGAAGTACAGGCTGCGCAGTCCGAGGATCGCGAAGACATTTGACGTGAACACGAGAAACCGATCTTCCGTCAGGCCGATGACGGCGGGGATCGAATCGACCGCGAACACGAGGTCTGTCGTTTCGACAATCACCAGTGCCAGGAACAGCGGAGTCATCGCCCGCTTGCCGTCGATCTTCGTGAAGAAGTGATCCTGCACGAAACTCGGATGGAGCCGAAACACCCGACGAACCAGCCGGATCATGCGACTCTGTTCAAAGTCCATTTCCTCTTCACCGGCAAACAGCATTTTGATGGCCGTTCCCAGCAGAAACAGTCCGAACACGTACGTCATCCAGTGATACTGCTGCACGAGTTCGACAGCGGCGGTAATCATCACGCCGCGCATCACGAGTGCGCCGAGAATCCCCCACAACAGCACGCGATGCTGATAGGCGGCGGGCACCTGAAAGTAACCGAGAATCAGCGCGATGACGAAGATGTTATCGACGCTGAGCGACTGCTCCAGAATGTAGCCCATGAAAAACATGATGGCTGCATCGCGGCCGTTCTTTGGCAACAAGCTGGCCTTGTGATCCGAGGCTTCCGCGTGAACGGCCCCCTCAACTGAGGAAGCCGTGTAGACACCAAGTCCAAACCATTTGTGTTCGTAGGCGAAGTACACGAAGACCGTGAACAACATGGCCAGCGCGAAATAAATCGCGGTTCGGATCAGGGCGGCTCGCGCCGTCAGAGCCTTCCTTTCACCGCGCGTGAACAGGCCGAGATCGAACGCCAGAACCAGCAGCACCAGCAGCACAAACGCCGCCCAAATCATCGTTCGTCCCCTTCGGCAAAAAGACTGAGCGGCTTCGGCGGCAATCATGCCTCCGGGTCGGATCAGTGGGGCAGGAGTATAACGGCGGTCCCCTCGTTTGCGCAGCGTGACGAGGGAGTGAAGAGGGCAATCGCCTTGTTGAATCTGGGATGTTGGGTGCCACGGTCACGGAGCTTCGACGTGGCCGTGAAATTGGAAAATGGCCTGCACGTCCTCACACGGCCACGTCGAGGACTCCGTGACCGTGGCACCCAACTTGAAAAAGGCGATGGCCCGGAAGAATGAACACGCGGGAGAGAGGGACGCAGCACAGTTTGCTAATCATCCACACGAGGTCTCTGTCGGCGCTGCTTGGTCTCGGCGTTCAACCGCTTGTCGGCGACGCGACGCCGTTTCGAGGACTTGCTCGGTTTGGATTTCTTGCGCGGCTTCGGA
>JAYUFF010000810.1:0-1531 GCA_043738825.1 Schlesneria sp. | reverse complement strand
CGGTCGGAGTCCCCAAGCGACAATGCGGTCAGCCCGCCAAGCCGCGCGACGACCTCGACGATCTGATGGACGGTTTGGATTCGCTCGACGTGTGACGGCCTTGAGACCGTAGCCACGTTCGCCAGAACGTGGGGAATCTCGCGAAACCCCACGTTCTGGCGAACGTGGCTACGTCTGGATTGGGTTTGAAACGGCCGCTACTCAACACCACGCGCGACGGTACGTTCCGAAGACTCCACGCATCCTACTCAACTGTCGGAGTTTCATCGAGCATGTTGAGTCTGGACCGTCTGCGTCGCGGATACGAATCGGCGGCGAAAGCCCTGCTCAACGAAGCCGCTTCCGAAGGTCCGTGGACGGGGGAACTGTCGTCGTCGCCCCTTTCGACGGCGACCGCCATCGCAGCCATGCAGCTTGTCTTGAGGCAGCAGCCGGAGCGAGCCTCGGAACTGGAACCGCTCGTGCGAGGCGGCCTGCGCTGGCTGGCCGAGCATCAGAATCCGGACGGAGGCTGGGGCGACACGGTACTCAGCCACAGCAACATTTCCACGTCGATGCTCGCCTACGCCAGCTTCCATCTCTCGGAATGCGTCGAGCGGCACGATGAAGCTGCCACGCGGGCCAAGAAGTACGTTGATCAACACGGCGGGTTTGAGGCCATTCGGCGACGTTATGGCAAGGACCATACGTTCTCGGTTCCGATTCTCACTCAGTGTGCCTTGGCGGGGCTGATCCCTTGGCAGGAACTGACGCCACTGCCGTTCGAGTTGGGATGTCTGCCGCACTGGTTCTATCGCTGGATTCGTTTGCCGGTCGTCAGTTACGCCCTGCCGGCGCTCATCGCCATCGGTCAGGTGCGGCATCACCACGCTCCGTCTCGCAACCCGCTGATGCGATTCATCCGCTGGCTTTCCGTGAATCCGACGCTGCGCAAGTTGGAGAGCATTCAGCCGGAAAGCGGCGGCTTTCTCGAAGCGACGCCGCTGACCAGTTTCGTCACGATGAGTCTCGCCTCGATGGGGCTGTCGGATCATCCCGTCGCGCGGCGCGGTGTGGAGTTTCTCAAGGACTCCGTGCGGCCCGATGGGAGTTGGCCGATCGACACGAACCTCGCCACTTGGGTGACGACTCTGTCGGTCAATGCGTTGCTGCCCGGAGCGATTCCGATTCCGCAGTCGCAAGCGATCACAAATTGGTTGCTGGAACAGCAGCATGTCATCGTGCATCGCTACACGAACGCCGCGCCCGGCGGCTGGGCCTGGACGAATCTGTCGGGTGGAGTGCCCGATGCGGACGACACTCCGGGAGCGATCCTCGCGCTGCTCAAGCTCGATCCGCAGAATCCTGTCGTCGCGAGCGCGGTGGAAGCGGCGATCGAATGGCTGCTCGATTTGCAGAACAGCGATGGAGGTTGGCCGACGTTTTGTCGCGGTTGGGGGGCGTTGCCGTTTGATCGGAGTACTCCCGATTTGACAGCCCACACGCTGCGGGCGTTTCGCGGTTGGCTCTCGGCCGTCCCCGGGGGGGGGGG
>JAYUFF010000809.1:0-10964 GCA_043738825.1 Schlesneria sp. | reverse complement strand
TTGCGCACTTCTTCGGAGTCGGTGACCGGATTGACGATGCTCCTCAGCGAGGCGATCTTGCCGTCTCGACCGACGACCACAGTCCAGCGTGCAATGGTCACGGGACGTTGAAAGATGATTCGCTTGCCGTCGGCGTCGAGTATCGGTTTTCGGTCGAGGGTTGTCGGGGCCACTCGGCCTCCCGCGCTGACGGGGACGCCCACCAGCTTGGCCAGTGCTCCCTCGGGATCGGCCAGCAGTACATGTTTGAGAGCGTACGTCTCTTTGAAGAGCTTGTGAGTGGCCACTTCGTCACCGCTGACTCCCACGAGTTCGACGCCGAGTTCCTCGATCTTCGTCAACCCGTCGCGATACGCCTCGGCCTGCTTGATGCCGCCGCCGCTAAAGTCGCCGGGGTAGAAGTACAGCACGACCACCTTCTTGCCGACATGATCCGCCGACTTCCAAGGCAGCCCCTACTCGTCGGTGCTTTCAAAATCCGGCAACAACTCGCCCACCGCCAACCCTGCGGCGGGAGCCTCCGGCTTCGGATCCTCCGCCGCTTGAATCGTCCCACACACCATCAACACCAGTGCCGCCAATAGCCATCTGCTGTTCACGATCATCACCGACTCCTCCGCATCAAGGTCGCCACAAAAATGCCGTGGCGAAAGACCACGGCTTCAACAGTCCAGACGCCATCTACGGCCCAGCAGAGCGCAGTTTGCAATGATTTTGGCGGGCCATACTTCGGGAGAAAGTTCGCGTGCTGGACATGACGACAACTGCCGCACGTGGGTCACTTGACGATCCCCCTGCAGTTCGGCAACGCCTGCTTGAGTTCCTTCACCCCCGCGTCCGTTACCTTTGTGCCAATCAGGTAGAGAACGGTAAGGTTCTTGAGTGCCGCCAGTTCCTTCAACCCCGCGTCCGTTACTTGCGTGCCCATCAGGTCGAGCTTGGCGAGATCCTTGAATGCGGCGAATTCCTTCAACCCAGCATCCGTTACCGCAGTTTTGCTCAGAGTGAGGTCGGAGAGGTTCTTGAGCGCGGTGAGTTCTTTCAACCCAGTGTCAGTCGTCTGCGTGTCAGCGAGGTTGAGGCGGGACGGGTTCTTGAGTGCGGCGAGTTCCTTCAGCCCAGTGTCTGTCACCTGCGTGCCGGCCAAGTCGAGGCTGGTGAGGTTCTTGAGTGCCGCCAGTTCCTTCAACCCCGCGTCCGTCACCTGAGTGAAGTTCAGGTTGAGGTGGGAAAGGTTCTTGAGTACGGCGAGTTCCTTCATCCCCGCGTCCGTTAACTTCGTGTTGCTTAGTTCGAGCCAATTGAGCTTTTCGAGTCCAGCGAGTTCCTTCAACCCCGCGTCCGTTACCGCAGTTTGACCCAGAATGAGGCCGGATAGGTTCTTGAGTTCGGCGAGTTCTTTCAACCCAGTATCCGTCACTGCCGTTTGGCTCAACGTGAGGCCGGAGAGATTCTTGAGTGCGACGAGTTCTTTCAACCCGGCATCCGTCACCTGCGTATCGGTCAGTTCGAGGCCGGAGAGGTTCGTGAGTGAGGCGAGTTCCTTCAGCCCCGCGTCCGTTATCTTCGTGCGGCGCAGGTTGAGGGACTTGAGGCTCGTGAATGCGGCAAGTTCCTTCAACCCAGCGTCCGTCACCTTTGCCTGATTCAGGTCGATGGTAGTAAGGTTCTTGAGTCCGGATAGCTCTTTCAACCCCACGCCCGTGACCTGCGTGTCAAACAGGTCGAGACTGGTGAGATCCTTGAACGCGGCGAATTCTTTCAGCCCCACGTCCGTAATCTTCGTGCTGCGCAGGCTGAAATACATGAGGCTCTTGAACGCGACAAGTTCCTTCAATCCAGCATCCGTGATCTGCGTGCGGCTCAGGGACACGCCAATGACGGGCTTACCAGGTGCCTTTTCATCGCGGTTGATGCTTCCCCTAAGTTCATTCACAAACGCGACGGCCTGATCCTCGGCGTCGTCGGCCCAAACCGGCACGGACGAACACAGGATTACACACGACATGAAACCGCACCGCATCGACCACGACATGATTGCCTCCAATTTCCGCCAGACGACCCCTCCAGCCTAACAACGCTCTCGACCGAAGTTACTCGTGTTGGGACTACACCAGCAGCACGCCGTTTGTTCCCACAAGTTCGTAACACGATGTCGTGGCAAAAACGACAGTTCCAACACCACAGACGCGATCGACAGCTCAGCGGAGCGCACGATGTGCAACGATTTCGGCAAATCAGTCGCGGAGAAATGCCGATCCGGTATTTTAGGCGGACGGATTCACCTGGTTCGATCATGGGGCAAAATGATGAAATCCGCGTTTCTCAGCAGAGATCACGTCCGTCTGGTGCGTTCCAATCGCGTTCACAATACTTGGCCGTTCTCCTTCAATTTCGTTTTCAAAGGATCACCCGTTTGCAACGATTCCACTCCAAGTCGTCTGCCCCTCATTGAGTCCATTCACTAGGATCCGACGAGGTCCGCGCTACGGACATCGACCTTGTCGTATGGCAACGAAGTCAGGGAGCCACCGTGACGAATACCGCTGAGTGTTTCAGCCCTTGGCTTCCCCGAAAGCGGCAGGTTACGGCATTTGCTGCCGTGGCCGGACTGGTTGTGGTTTCCCTGGCGCTCCGAAATCCGCTGATGGCCGGACAGGAATCGGATGATCCCCCGGTCGCCAACCAGAAACAGGCCGACTCCCCCGTTCCGGCCAAACAGCAGGCGAAGTCTCCTCCGGCCCTCGTTGAGGACCGGGTGGTATTCACGCTGAAAGGGCACACCGACTTCGTCATGAGTGTGGCGTTCAGCCCGGATGGGAAACGGCTGGCGTCGTGTGGATTCATGGAGGATGGGACCATCAAGGTGTGGGACGCCACGACCGGTCGGGAGTTGCTCACGCTGAAAGGACACGCCTGTCCGGAGTTCGTTGTGTTCAGTCCAGACGGGAAACGCCTGGCGTCGGCTGGCGCTGATTACAAAGTCAAACTGTGGGACACCACCAATGGTCGGGAGCTGCTCACGTTGAAGGGGAGGATCTGCGCGCCGTTGACGTTCAGCCCGGACGGGAGGCGGTTGGCGGCGACCGGCGTGGATTCAAATAAGACTGTCGAGGTGATGTGGTGGGACGCCGCGAGCGGTGATGAACTGCTCACGATGAAAGGACACACCCGGCCGGAATGCGATTTCTATGGCGTGGTCTTCAGCCCGGACTTCAAGCGGCTGGCGACGACCTGTGTGAGTCGAGACAACATCTCGGCAGTGAAAATGGCTGATGCCACAACCGGTCAGGAGTTGTTCACGTTATCGCTAACACGCGGGGTTGCACCGTCGAGCCAGGGCGGGGTTGCCGCGTTTAGCCCCGACGGGACAAGGATGCTCGGGATCGACGGGAATCAAGCCGTGAAGGTCTGGGCCGTTCCCAGCGGTCGGGAGTTGCTCACGTTGCCGGGGCGCACCCGACAAGTCACCAGCGTGGCAGTCAGCCCGGACGGGAAACGACTGGCCGCGGGCAGAAACGACAGTTCGGTGAGGTTGTGTGACGCGATGAGCGGTCACGAGTTGCTCAGGTTGACGGGGCACACTCGAGAAGTCTCCAGCGTGGTGTTCAGTCCGAATGGGATGCGGCTGGCGTCGGGCAGCGACGATCACACCGTCATCGTCTGGGACATCACGCCTCGTCCGTGAGCCGATGCACTCGTCCCGGAATCCGTGGCATCACGTCACACGGGGCCGGTGCAACCGGCCCTATGCGGCTGACTCGTGTCACGACCGATCCCATCGCAGCAAGGTCACCACAAGAACGCGGTTGCTCACACAGCACAGTGCCGTCGAGATCAGGACATCATTCATCGTCCGGAACTTTCTGGCGGTTCGACGGGTTGGTGGCGTCGGGAACATCAGTACCGGGGGGACTTCGTTCCGGGAAGTCCCCAATCGCGTAGAGCCTGTTCTTCGTGGCGATGTACAGGACGTTGTTGGCCACGATCGGCGTCGAGTAAATCGAAGTGTCCAAGTTGATCTCAGCGAGGGGAACTCCCTCGGGAAGAGCAATCGCCGGATCGGCCGAGTGGTTGAAGATGACCACGTCGCCATCCTCGTCGCCCATGTAGACCTTGCCATCGACCAGCAATGCCGAGCCCCAGCATGCGGCAAACGTGTCATGGGTCCAGTACACATACCCCGTCTTGGCGTTCAGGCAATGAATGAGTCCGGCAAAGTCCGGCACGTACAGGATGTCATCCTTGATCACGGGAGTTCCCAGCGAGCGGTGGAATGTCTCCTCGAACTCGATCTTGCCGTTGGCGTTTCGGTCCTGGCTGGTGTAGTGCCAGCAAACCGCTGAGTCGGGATTCGGCACGGTTCCTTCGCCCAGCTTGACATCAACAGCTTGCAGACGTCGATGCGGTATGAGTTCGCTCGCCGCATCGACGGCCAGGACTGGGCTCACATCGGCCCCGTTGATGCGATGGGCGGGATCGATGCACCAGAGATGGCCGACTCCTTCGCCACGTTCCGGATCTTCACCCACAGCGATATACACCAGGCCGTCGTAGATCGCGGGAAACGCGATGATTTGATTTCGAGTTGCTCGGCCGCCGAACCGATAGATTGATTCCTTGGGATTGGCATCGAACTTCCAGAGCAGTCGCGAACCTCCCCGGCCGTTGCCCTTCGGATCGAAGCTGTAAAGCCAGCCATCGCCGCCCGGAAAGATCACCTGGGCCTGCCCGTCGAAAACGCCATAGGCGGGTGACGCCCACTGTGAGTGCAGGATGTTCAGTCCCGGTGAATTGTCAGTCCAGAGAACCTTGCCGGTGTCGCGGTCCATCGCAATGAAGCTCGGAGCATCCGGGGCCGGCAGGGTGATATGGTCATCGTCAACGCCGTTGGACGTGCAGACAAACAAGACGCCGTCGGCCATCGCCATCGAACACTGGCTCATGTTGTGCGGGAACACGCCCAGTTCCTTCATCATATCGAACTTCCACACGACGTCGGCCTCGTCCGGATTCTCGTTCGCCTCGCCGCTGAATGGTCCGTCATTCTCGCCGTCGAGGAATCCGTCTGTGTCGAGACACACAACCTCGCACCGATTGGTGACGGCCCACAGGCGATTGCCATCAATGACCGGCGTCGAGGGCATCCCGACTTGCGGCCAGTCATGGACCCGCCCGCTGGGCAGCTTGGGACTGGAATACTGCCAGAGGAACTTACCCGTCGCTTCTTCAAAGCAGAGCAGCACTCCCAAATCGACCTTCGCGGAATAACGTTTCAGGTAGCCATTCGCGTTGTTGGTGCCAATGTAGACCTTGCCGTTCGCGACGACCGGATTGCCATACGTTAGCGAACCTAGCTTCGCGGCCCATTTGATATTTCGCCCGGTCTTGATGTCCCACTCTGTCGGAATGTTCTGGCCGGACGGCGTGTTGTTACGCAGCCGCGAACCGCCCCACTGCGGCCAATCGTGAGGACCAACCTTCAGCGTCGCCCGATCCTGCTTGCTCGCCGCGACCGGATCAAATGGCAGAGCGTCGGTTGTCGCGGGATCTGAAGGAACTGAGGCGATGCCACAGCCCGCGACAAAGCAGAACCCGGTAATCAAAGCCGACCTGATTCGTGTCATCACCGATTCCAGTGCAGCAAGGTCACCACAAGTATGCCGTGGCGAAATGCCGCGACTCCAAAAGTTCAGACGCCATCGACGGCCCGGCGGAGCGCGTGATGCAAGAAGGTCGCGACCAACAGGCATTGGGCAGCGAACTTGCAATGTCCGCGTCCAGAACATTCAGCCTGGAAATTGCGACCTACTTTTCCTCATGATCCTTCAGACCCAACAACTCCGCCGCCTCGGCACGAAATCGTTGGAGCTCTTCAGTCGGCGGCTTGTACTTCTCCAGCCACTCGACCCCTTTGTCGTACCAAGTGCGAGCCGTTTCTTTTTCACCCAATTGTTGGTGACTCAAGGCCAGGAAGAAAAAGGCGATGCCGTCGCCCCGTTTGCGGAGTTCCATCGACTTCGTGAGAGCTTCAATCGCCGCCTTCCCATCTCCGGCGCGATAGTGGGCCGCGCCGAGTGTGGTCCAGAACTGCGGATTTCCCGGTGCCAATTCGGTGGCCCTTCGGGCCACCACAGTCGCTTGTTTTGGATTGCGAGAACGGGGATCGGGAGCGGTCGCCCAGAGCCAGGCCAGTTCATTGCACAGGGCACTCAGCCATCGCTGATACCCCTGTGTGGGAAAGTCGGTGTGCAACTTTTCTCCGAGAGCAATGCATTGAAGGAAGGCTCGAATTGCTTCGTCGAGGCGTCCCAGATTCGTCAACGCTTCCGCATGATTCGCATAGGTCCAGAACAACTCGCGTCGCGGCCAGTGAACCGGTTCAGGTGTGGTCTTGACCAGTTCTTCGTAGAGACTTAATGCCCGGCGATGGTCCTCTTCCGCTTCCCGATGCCGACCTTGCCGGCCCAGAAACACGCCTCGCCAGTTGAGACAGCGGCCCAGTTCAGAGCGGTACTTCGCCGCGTCGGGAAAGTCGTCCTTTTGACCATACTCGGCAACCAGCTTTTCATACGCATCAACGGCCAAGCGATAGTATTTCTCGGCATCGTCAGATCGGCCGTTGGCTGCCAACAGATCGGCAAGAACGTGGTGTGTGTCGCCGAGCAAATCCCTGTGGTAGGGTGCGCCGGGGAATTTGGCAGTCGATTTTTCCAGCACCTTGATCGCCGCCAGAAAAGCCTGTTCGGATTCCTGGGGCCGGCGCTGGGACTGCATGTAATAAGCCCACTCTCGGTGACCATGCGCGAGTTGCTCTGGCCAAGAAGGATTATCCGGGAAGTCTTCGGTCAGGCTTGCGAATGCGCCAATGTCACGTCGATGCATTTCCTCAGCTTGAGATCCCGAGACAGTCTTGCGGAAAAGCCAGCCGACTTGCGCACGGTAGGTCGGCAAATTGGAGCGTTCGGCCACGAGTTTCTCGAACAGAATCAGTCCCTCTTGATAGGCTAGTTCGGCCGCCTTCGGTTGGGACTGACGCAACCTTCCGCCGATGACAAAGCACACATCCGCCAACTGATGGCGATAATCTCCTGACTGGGGAAACTCCTTTGCCAATTCCCTCCATGTGGCGGCACACAACTCATAATTTCGGGAGGCATCGTCATTTTTTCCCACGGTCGCGAGCACGCCCGCCAGATCGTGGTGCGTGTGTCCGACAAGCTCCCGATAGAAGGTCACACTCGGCATTTCGTCGGCCAGTTTTGCGAAGATGTCACCCGACGCGCGCATGGCTTGCTCGGCCTCTTGTAACCGGTCCTTGCCCCTCATCACACCGCCTATGATGCGATAGGCCGTACCGGCGGTTTTCCTGGTTTCCGCGTCGGCCGTTGCGCTTGCCGCGATTACCGCCGCCCAAGGCACATTCTCGTGAGCCAGTTTCTCCGCCTCATCGAGACGCCCCGCCACCAAGAGCTGATAGGTCAGCTCAGTACGGCAATTCGCTGCCTCGCGACTGTAGACGAGCACATCAGGATGCTCGACCGAAAGTTGCAGAATCAGCGCGAGCGCGTCGCGATAGGCAGCTTCGGCAACAGTAGGCTGGGGACGCGATGCATGCCCAAGTTGGACGTAGCAGCTTGCCAGTTTTTGGCGTAACACTCGCTCTTCAGGAAATTCCGTGACAAGCTTGGTGTAGCTTCTTACGGCGAATCGACAGACCTTCTCGGCTTCTGCCGACCGGCCCGAGTTCACCAGAAACTCGGCCACCTGCAAATGACTTTGGGCGAGTTGGCGGCGATCACCGGGCCTGTCGGAAAAATTTCGGTCAGATCGCTCCTGAGTCTCCAGTGCCTGGCGAAATGCCGCCTCTGCCTCGTCCGTTTGGCCACTCTTCGCGAAGACACTTCCAAGCACAAGTTGAGCGTGTACAAGGCCGTGCCATTCATTGACCATTTGCGGACTGGTGGCGACGCGTTTCTCGGCAAGGTCGATCTCAGTACGGTAAATCAGTTTGGAATCATTGGCGCGACCCAACTCCTCAAGAAAGCTTCCGAATGTTAAACGGTGAAAGGAGGCTCCACGTGCAAATGTCGGCGTATTTGGAAAATCGGCCGCCAGTCCCGTAAGAATATCGACAGCCCTGCGATAGGCACGTACTGCCTCTTCCATGCGGTTTCGTTTTTTCAAGAGCCGCGTCTGACTCTCGTAAGCCCAGGCTTGGGCGGCCCGATAGTCGGGTCCCGTGGGATACTCGGCCGCCAGTTTGTCGCAGATTACAATGGCTCGGTTGAGCAGAACTTCCGCTTCTTCGAGTTGCCCTTGCGACACCAATGTGCCCTCCAATGCAAGCAGGCTGCCTGACAGCAGCCATTGCGCCAAACGATCCGAAGGTTCGTTCACGGAAATCCGTTCGGCAATCTCAAGTGATTTTCGAAAAAAAGGCTCGGCCTCAGAGATCCTCCCTTGATTGGCCAAGACATCGCCCAGAGCTTTGTTGGAAATGCTAACGGAATAGTCACTGCTCGCGAGCGTAAGATTTCGCCGGAGAATTGTTTCTGCCTCATCCGGTCTGATTGACGAAATTGCTCCGGATAAATGCGTCGCTGCATCTACCAAAGCGTCCATGTATTTGGGTTCATTGACAAACTCGTTCGCAAGCTTCTCTGCAATCGCAAACGCAATACGATTGTGCCTTTCCTGAACAATCGGCCTCTCCAAGTCTCGATAACAAGTGGCAACTTCAAAGTGCGCTGCCGTCAGATCGACTCGAACATTCGGGTCGAGAGTCGACTGCCGCTCCAATTCTTCAAACATTTCAAAGGCTTTGCGATAACTTTCCTCCGCCTCGATATTTCGTCCGAGCCTGCGATAGATGTCGGCCAACCGACGGTGTGCGCTGGCGGTCTCGCGTCGAATCAAGGGGTCGTTGTCATTTTCGCGCAGAAACTTTTGGTAGAACTTGAGCGCGTCCTCCATCAGCTCCTTGCGCACGGGCTCCATCTGCGGAATGTTGGCCAGCCGCTCTTGCGCGACGCGAGTCAGCATCTGTTCCACGGCCGCTAGGGCGTCCTTCAGACTATTCGCCGATTGTTGCTGGGCCGCCACCGCGCGACCTTTCTGGAGTTCAGCAACTCCCCGCTCCCGCTCGGCCGTTTGCCGATGCTGAGTCTCACTTTTCGCCCGAACATTGGCTTCGATCGCGAAATACGAACTGACCGATGTTCCCGCAATCAGGCATACGGCCACGGTCGCAATCAAAGCCGTGACCATCGGATTCTGCCGGCACTTGCGCCAGATCTTCTCAACGGAACCCAACGGCCGAGCCAGAATCGGCTGGCCTTGGAGAAACCGCTGGAGATCGTCGGCCAAAAGTTGCGCGGTGCCGTAGCGGCGGTGAGGTTCCTTTTGCAGGCACTTCAGGCAGATCGTTTCCAGATCGCGGGCGATGCCGGGGTTCAGCAAGCGCGGCGAGGCGGCTTCGACGTGGATCACCTGCTCGATCGTCTTCATGACCGAGTCGGCTCGGAACGGCGCGCGGCCGGTCAGGCATTCGTAGAGGACCGCGCCCAACGAATACACATCGCTGCCGGGACCGATCAGGCTGCGCTGGCCTTGGGCTTGTTCGGGAGGCATGTAGCTGGGCGTCCCCACGATCTGGCCGGTGCGCGTGAGATCGCTATTGCCCTCGACGCGCATGGCGAGGCCGAAGTCGGTGATGCGGACCTGATCGTGACTGTCGATCAAAATGTTGGACGGCTTCAGATCGCGATGCAGTGTCCCCTGCTGGTGCGCGTAGTGGATCGCTTCGGCCATCTGCCGGACGTAGGTCGCGGCCTGCTTCGCGGGCAACAGGTTCTCGCGCAGGATTGCCGACAGGTCGCGGCCCTCAACGTAGTCCATCGAGAAATAGTGAAAGCCCTCGTGCTGACCCACCTCGTGAATCGAGACGATGTTCGGGTGTTGCAAACCCGCCGCCGCTTCCGCTTCGACATGGAACCGTCGCACGTCGTCATCGGTGGCCAGTCGTCCGGAGACGATCATCTTCACTGCCACGATGCGCCCCAGCGTGGTTTGGCGAGCCTTGTAGACGACGCCCATTCCGCCGCGCGCGATCTCCTCCAGCAGTTCGTAGTTCCCCACATAATTGAGTTTCTGACCCGGACCCACGGCCAGAGCCACAGCTTCGCCAAAGCCGCGCATCGGCTCGACCATCTGATTCATCCGATCTCGTTGCCCGAAGAACTGCCGCAACTCGTCGGCCAGTTCCGGATGACGCTCCAGAATCTCACGTCGATCCGGCGCGAGGCCGGTCTCACAGGCGCGGATGTAGTCGGCGATCACCGCCTCCAACTGCTGGTCGCGATCCGCATCGTCGTCGGGTGTTGTCACGCTGTCTTCGGACATGGCCACTCCTTGGAGGCGGTTTCAAAACCCGGTTCTTGAGGTAGCCACGTTCGCCAGAACGTGGGGTTTTTGCGGGATTTCCCACGTTCTGGCGAACGTGGCTACGGTTTTGAAACCGCTTCTACTCTTCCAACAGAGTGTGCAGCGTCCTCAGCCCCCGGAACAACAGTCCCGCCACCGCCGCTTCGCTGCGGCCGATTTCCGCCGCGACCTCGGCCAACTTCAGACCTTGCAGGTGGTGCAACACGATCACCTCGCGCTGCGCTTCGGGCAGTGCGGTCAGAGCCTCCGACAGCCGCAGCAGATCTTCCTGCTTGACGGCCTTCTGGCTGGGTGACGACTGCACGGCGGCCAGCCAGTCCTGCGTGCGCGAGAACGACGCATCGATCCCTGCGTCCAGCGAGCGTTCCCGGCGGACGTCGCGCTTGTCCCGCTGCTGGTCGCGCAGGGCGTCGGCCAGATTGTGCTTCAAGATCTCTCGCAACCACGCGGCCAGCTCGGCCTCGGAGGAGCCTCGAAACTGATCCTGCTTGGCAAACGCATCCAACAGCGTCTGCTGG
>JAYUFF010000808.1:0-1533 GCA_043738825.1 Schlesneria sp. | reverse complement strand
CCGACACTTCCACGTCGAGCTGCACGCCGTCGGCCCGAGCCTGCCTCATCCGCTGTTGAGTGTGCCGCAGGACGGCGGCGTTGTAGCCACCGCACAGGCCGCGATTCGAGGTCACGACCAGCAGGATGCTCTTCTTCTCGGTCTCTCGCTGTTGTAGCAATGGGTGAGTCACCGACGAGCCGGAACCCTGCAACGTCTCGGACACGTCGGCAACGATCTCGGAAAGTTTGCGAGTGTACGCGGCGGCCTGCGTCGCGCGGTCCATCGCCTTTTTGAAACGAGCGGTCGCAACCAGTTCCATCGTCCGCGTGATCTTGCGGACGTTGCGAACGGCCTTCAACCGTTTGATGATCGCTCGTGCTTTGGCCATGAATCACTCGTGTCTGACAAACTTCTGCTGAAACCCGACAACTATCGCTACAGATCAACCGACTTACTTGGCGACCGTGGTTTCCCAACGGGTCCGCCATTCCTCCAAAGCCGACTTCAACGCGGCTTCGGTCTTATCGTCGAGTGCCCCGCCCGCGATGATGGCATTCCGGACTTCACTCTTCTCGTCGCGCATGAACTGGAGCATGTGCTTCTCGGCATCCTGCACGCGCGGGACGGGCACTTTGTCGAAATACCCCTTCGATCCACCGTAGATACTCATGACTTGATCGGCCATGCCCAGCGGCTGGAACTGTGGCTGCTTGAGCAGCTCAACCATGCGATAGCCGCGATCAAGTTGTTGCTGAGTCGCCTTGTCCAGTTCCGTACCGAGCTGAGCGAACGCCTCCAACTCGCGGAAGGCGGCGAGGTCCAGTCGCAAACTGCCAGCGACTTTCTTCATGGCCTTCGTTTGGGCGTTACCACCCACGCGGGAGACCGAGATACCGACGTTGATGGCCGGACGAACGCCCTTGAAGAACAGGTCGGGTTCGAGATAGATCTGGCCGTCGGTGATCGAGATCACGTTCGTCGGGATGTATGCCGAAACTTCACCTTCGAGCGTTTCGATAATTGGCAGCGCGGTCATCGAGCCACCGCCAAGTTCGTCGCTCAGCTTGGCCGCTCGTTCGAGCAGACGGCTGTGGCAGTAGAACACGTCACCGGGATAAGCCTCGCGACCGGGGGGCCGCCGCATGAGCAGCGACAACTGGCGATAGGCCGTGGCCTGACGGGTCAGATCGTCATACACGACCAGCGTGTGCTTGCCCTGGTACATGAAGTACTCGGCGATAGCGGCACCGGCATACGGAGCGATGTATTGCAACGGGGCCGGATCGCTGGCGGTGGCACACACGACGATCGTGTAGTCCATCGCACCGGCTTTGGTGAGAGCCTCGACGATGGCGGCGGTCGAACTGGCACGCTGGCCACACGACACATAGACGCAAATAACGTCCCCACCCTTTTGATTGATAATCGCATCAATGGCGACAGCCGTCTTGCCTGTTTTGCGGTCACCGATGATCAGTTCGCGCTGGCCGCGACCGACCGGCGTCATCGAGTCGACAGCCTTGATCCCCGTTTGGAGCGGCTGCTTGACCG
>JAYUFF010000807.1:0-1534 GCA_043738825.1 Schlesneria sp. | reverse complement strand
GGATTGTTGATAGTGACAACGATCCTCCGGCCAATTCCGATTTTCCGAAGTGCCTGACCCCTGATCGGTAGACGCGCGACCAACCCAACAAAAAGAGGCGGCCATGCAATTGCTCATCACGTCTGGTCCCGATACTTCGCGAGCGATCTCGCTTGGGGATGAGGGTGTGTTGCGCGTGGGGCGTGGGGTCGAGTGTGAGGTTCGGCTGAATGATGCGGCGATGTCGCGGGGGCAGTTTGAGTTGAAGGTCGAAGCCGGGCGCGTGTGGTTGCGGGATGGGGGAAGTCGGTTTGGGACATTCGTCAACGGCGTGAAGACGGCCGAGTGCGAGTTGCGGCCGGGGGATGTCATTCGCGCGGGGGAGACCTCGTTTCGTGTGGAGGCTCCTCTGCCGGACAATCGGACGACGATTGCTCCGATGTTGGAACGGGGGATGGGCACTCCTGCCCGTCCGGATGTTGAAGATGAGATCGAAGGGAAGACCCCTCACCCTAACCCTCTCCCCGCGGGGCCGGGGCGAGGGGACAAGTTGGACGGGCAGGAGTGCCCATCCTACGGCGAAAAAGAGGACGGACGAGGGCGTCCATCCTACGCGGGGGATGTCGATCCTCGACGATTGGCCGGGCGGCGGTTTGTGCGGTTCGAGGTGAAGTCGCTGGTGGCCGAGTCGCAGTCGGGGATCGTGTGGCGGGCAGAGGACACGCACTTGAATGCCGAGGTGGCTCTGAAAATCTTCTGGCCCGAGTGGATGGCCGAACCAGCGGCGGTGGCTCGTTTTTTGAGGGCGGCTCGGACGGTGTTGCCGCTCACGCATCCGAACCTCGTCGAGTTGTATGACTCGGGGCAGGACGAGGGCCTGTGTTGGATGGCCAGTGAGTTTGTGGAGGGTGAGAACGCGGCGCAGCTCATTCATCGCATCGGCATTGCGGGGATGCTCGATTGGCGGCAGACGCTGAAAATTGGGGTACACGTGGCGCGGGCGTTGGAGTTCGCGGCGAAGCACCAGATTGTGCATCGCAAGATCACGCCGCGCTGCATTCTCGTGAGGCGGGCGGATGGGGCGGCCAAGCTGGGTGGACTGGGGCTGGCCAAGTCTTTGGATGACGATGCCGCTGCCAAGGTGACTCGCGCGGGTGAGATCGTCGGCGATCTGGCGTATTGCTCACCAGAGCAATCGCTCGGCAAGCACGTCGATGCGCGGTCCGATCTCTACAACCTCGGAGCCGCGCTGTACGCCCTGCTCACGGGGCGGCCTCCCTGCGAAGGCCGCTCGTTTATCGAGACGCTCGACAAGATTCAGATTCAACCGCCGGAGCCACCGACCAAGTACCACCTCGCCATCCCGCCACTGCTTGAGGGCGTGGTCCTGCGGCTGTTGGCGAAGCGCCCCGACGATCGTTTCGCCGACGCGACCGCTTTGCGGATGGACCTGGAGCGAGTCGCAAAGTATCTCGGCGAGACGGCGCTGCTCGATGGGTGATCGAAGACTTTGGACCGGCGCATCAACAACTGTCGTTTAGCCGCAAGCCAAAGG
>JAYUFF010000806.1:0-1535 GCA_043738825.1 Schlesneria sp. | reverse complement strand
CCTCGCCCGACGAGAGTCTCGCGCCAACGACGCGGTCGCCAGCGAGTTCGATCTGTTCGACGGCCGTCTGTAACCGAATCGTCGTTCCGCGTGATGTCAGCCATTCGGTCAAACGGCCTCCGTACAAGTCTTCGAGTGGCACAGTTGGAATCTCGACGAACCAACCGTCTCGATGCGCGAGGAAGGTATCGACGAAGACCTTTCGCGCATGTTCGACATCAATTCGATCGAGCGTCTCACTGAGGGCACTCACCAGCACGACGTGCCAGAAGCGATCGATCGCCGCGCGCGTCTGACCGTGTCGCGCGAGCCATTCCGAAAACGGCAGGCTCCGTTCATCGGCTCGAACTCCTCGCGCCAATGCCTTCAATCCCCGAGCCAGCGCCAGCTTGTCTCGCCACGAGAGATAGCTCAGCCGCGCGAAGGCTCCCGCCAGATGCAGTGGCGCGGGGAGTGAAGTGGCTGAGAACGGATCGACCTTACCACTCGGGCCGATGAAGTACAGAGTCGCCTCGCGCCGGAAGAATTCGGCCAGCCCCGTGGTCTCGCAGAAGTGGCGGAAGTTCGTGCAACAACCGAGCGACACGTGCTGGCAGTTGTCGATGTACGAGTCGGTCGTGGGATCGAGAAACGAACTGGCGCGGCCTCCCAACCGAGGCCGCGATTCGAGGATCTCGCACGGCAAGCCGCGTTCGGTCAAGGCCACCGCAGCGGCCAGCCCCGCCAGTCCTCCACCTGCGATCACGATGCGCATTTCGATCAGTTATCCGTGTTGAACTTCGTTGCGTCACGTCGAGGCGAAAGGATATCGAGTACATCACGCATTGCGATGGACGCTGGCGTCAATTGGTGGCCCAGGAACAATGTCCCGTTCAAACCGCCCCTCTCCCCAAAGGGGCGAGGAGAACGAGCAAGAGGAACCTCGCTACTGTGCGGCCGGATTTGAGGATTGTCCGATACACCGATATGCTCGGCCTGACTCCTTTCAAGGTGCCGCCGTGAGTTTGCACGTTTTTCAGCCTCAGCGTTCCGTATCGGCCTTGTCCGGCATGACTCGGCATGTGGCACGCGCCGTTCTCGACTTCGTCTATCCGCCGCGTTGCCTGCTGTGTGATGACGACATGATTTCGGCGGCGGATGCGACAGGTAGTCGCTTGGCATTCTGTGCCGACTGCCACGCGAAGCTCTGCCCTGCCGCCGGGAATGAATGTCGTTGCTGTGGTGCGCCACTCGGGCCGTACACGATTTCCGATGACGGTTGTCCCGTCTGCGTTCGGGAACATTTCGCCTTCGATGAGGTGATTCGACTCGGCCTGTACCGTGACGAATTGCGAACAGCCTGCCTGATGGCCAAGAACCCGGCGGGAGCGTTGCTCGGGCGGGCACTCACCGATTTGTTGATCGAGGTGAAGGGCACCGCCCTTGCGACTCACACCTTCGATGCCATCGTGCCGGTTCCCGAACACTGGCTGAAACGGCTCGTGCGGCCTCAGTACGCCGCCGAGACGATCGCGTGTGAGCTTTCGCGCCGGTTG
>JAYUFF010000805.1:0-4148 GCA_043738825.1 Schlesneria sp. | reverse complement strand
TACTACTGCCTGCCATCGCTCGATCAGGGTTTCTCCGCGTTGATGGACGACATGCAGGGCCGAGGTTTGCTCGATGAGACGCTCGTCGCGATGTGGGGCGAGTTTGGGCGAACTCCAAAACTCAATCCGGCACAGGGCCGCGACCATTGGGGCGCGTGTCAGTCGGCGGTCTTCGCGGGCGGAGGCATTCGCGGCGGCCAAGTCTACGGATCGAGCGACCGCGACGCGGCCTATCCTTCATCGAACCCGGTCTCGCCGGAAGACATGCTCGCCACGGTCTATCACTCGTTGGGAATCTCTCCCGATGCAATGCTCCACGATTCTCTGGGCCGCCCGCATCAACTCGTCGATGGACGCCCGTTGACCGAACTGTTCGATTGAGGCGTAGTCCCGTCGTTCCGCCGACGGGACCGATGCGGAGAGGATTGTCATTCATGCGGGGTTCGTCTTCGCGCGTCCCGTCGGCGGAGCGACGGGACTAACGTAAATTTGTCGGGAACATCAAGAATGCCCCTCCTCCTGCGCGGGCCGATAACTCGTGCCAGTTCCCGACGCCGCGCTTCCTCTCGCGGAGCGAGAGGGCTACCTTTGGGCATAGGACGGATTTGAAACGCAGGTCTCTTGAGTGCCGCACCCGTCCGCTTCCACGAGGTATTGCTCCATGTCATCGCTGTCCGAAGCCCTGCGTAGTCCCGAACTGCTGCACCGTGCATCGAGTCGGCTGTTGATTGTCGATGTTCAGGAGAAGCTGGTCGTCGCGTTGAGCGAGTCCACGCGCACGCGACTCGTCGCGAACTGCCGGTTCCTCGTCGAAGGGGCAAGGTTGCTTGGCGTCCCCGTGACGGCGACCGAGCAGTATCCGCAGGGTCTCGGTCCGACGGTCGCTGCGCTGGCGGAGTTGATCAACGAGCGACCGGCGAAGAAACGGTTTAGTGCCGTCGAATGTCTCGGCTGGCCGACGGCAGCGTCTGCCAGCGACGATCGCTTTCAAATTGTGGTGGCCGGGATGGAGACTCACGTCTGCGTGATGCAGACGGTGCTCGATCTGCTGGCCGCCGGGTATCAGACGACGGTCGTGGCCGACGCGGTCGGGGCGCGAGGCGACCTCGATCACCACACAGCTCTCGAACGGATGGCCAACAGCGGCGCGACGATCACAACAGCGGAAGCGGTCTTGTTCGAGTGGTGCGAGTCGGCGGAAGCTCCCGAGTTCAAGCAGCTCAGCGCTCTAGTGAAGGCTCGCGCCAGTTGAGTCGCGAGATCGTCGATTGAGATATTCTTGGTGAGCCGGGTGGCGTCAGCCCCCGGACACCTGTCGTGAAGAGTCCGGGGGCTGACGCCATCCGACTCACCTGAACCCCAACTGAAGAAGCATCGCATCATGTGGCGTGGCATCTTCGCTTTGCTGTTTCGATCGCTGCGAACCGATTCGAGGTCGGGGCGGATTCACCTGCTGTGGTTCTTCCTGCTGGGGGTGATCTACCTGTCGCTGTGGTCGGCTCAGCAGACATCAATGTTCTTCGGCGCGCCGGGGTTGCTGTTCTTTCGGTACTTGGTCTACGTCAACGCCGTGTTTGTCACGCTGCTGGGGGTCGGGTTCTTTTCGAGTGCCATCACCGAGGAGAAGGAGGAGGACACGCTCGGCCTGATGACGATGGCCGGGATCAGTCCGCTGGGCATTCTGCTCGGGAAATCGACCAGCCGGTTGTTTCAGGTGCTGCTGCTGCTTGCGATTCAATACCCGTTCACGCTGCTGGCCGTGACACTGGGAGGGCTGAGTCCGGGCCAGATCACTTCGGCGTATGTCTCGCTGTTCTCGTACACGATTCTGTTGGCGAACGTCGGGCTGTTGTGTTCGGTCTTCTGCCGTCGCAGCCGCGATGCGTCGGGGCTGACCACGCTGTGGCTGGTCGGTTATTGCACCGTCCCCGCATTCGCGATGGCCGGATATTGGTATCTGCTGCAAAACAAAGGCTGGACGGTGGCAGACCCCGGCCAGAACCTGATCCTCGCGCCGCTGAGTTGGCTGAGTGAGTCGACCGTCTTCACAGAACTGAATGCGGCGACTCAAACGGGCCACCAGTTCGCGTGGTCACCGCAAATCGTCGGGAATGCGGCGGGAGGGCTGATCTGTTTTCTGTTGTCGTGGTGGCTGTTCGGCTTCGTGGCGATGGAACCCGCGCAGGAAGCGACCTCGCGCGGCATGGTGGCCCGCCGGACGAGCCGCCGCCTGCGAATGTTCAGCGCGGGTCGAGCGTGGAACGCATCGCTGGTCTGGAAGGACTTTCACTTCATCGGGGGAGGCTGGGCCGGAGTCGTGATCCGGTGCCTGCTGTATTCCGGCTTGTACGGACTGTGCATTGCCGCGAACAATCCCGCAACCTGGGGTGGCAACAACTACGGTAACTGGACCATGCGTTGGGAGGACGTGACGTGGGGGTTTCTGTTCTTCTCACATCCGCTGCTGGCCATCGACATCGCGCTGTGTGCGTCGCGAGTTTTCCAGGAAGAGATCAAGGGGATGACGTTGTCATCGCTGTTGATGCTGCCGCGCTCGATCCCCGACCTGGCGTACTCGAAGGTGCTGGGTTGCGGCCTCGGCCTGCTGCCGGGTGTCGGCGCGAACCTGTTTGCCTTGGTCTTCCTTCCCGGTGGCCCGAGGCTGATGGGCGAGGTCTTCGGCGCACCAGGCTTCTGGTGGTGGATCATGAACTTGTTCCTGCTCATTCACCTGACGGTCGTGCTGTCGCTGCAACTGCGGTGGGGCGCGATGGCGCTGTCGTTCGGTTTGACGGCCGGCTCGATGTTCGTCACGGCGATCGCCATGTCCGCAATGGCCTTCGGTTTTAGTTTGCGCGGGAATCAACCAGAAGACTTGCTCGGCGTGATGGCCGTTCTGATCGGCATCGCCTGTCTCGGCTGTCACGCGATCGTGCTGCTGAGGCTGCCCAAGCTGGGCGAGAAGTGAACGTCACGCGATCGAGTCGGCGACCTCGCGCAGGTTCTGTTCGATCATCTCGCACAGTTTTTCGAGCGGCAGGTCGTTCACATCGGAGCCGAACGGGTCTTCGATCTCGACGCCGATTTCTTCGATGCCGAACAGGACGTAGGCGATCAGCAGCGTCACCGGCACGGTTTCCCAGCCGTATTCCTGGACGAGGGCCAGCGGCAGCGTGAAGCAGTAAACGATGAGTGCTCGGCGGAGATGAACGGCATACGCGAACGGGAGCGGTGTCGAACGAATCCGCTCGCACGCGCCGCAGTAGTCGATCAGAAGCTGCACGTTTTGGTCGAGGCACCGCAATTGGTCGCCATCGATCAGTTTGCGGTCTCGCGCGGTGACGATCAGTTCGGTGAGCCTGCGCGACACGGCGAGCGGGACGTGACCGGAACGCAGGACTTCGGCGACGTTCTCGGCGGAGAGTTGCTCGCGCGCGGGGCCGATGTCTGACAGACCCCGCAACCGGTGCATCGTGCTGTAGGCATAGGCCACCGTCCACCAGATGGCGCGTTGAGCCAGTTCACGATCGGCGGCGAACCACGCGGAGGCCTGCCGCGCTAGGTTGCGCGATTCGTTGACGATGCCCCCCCACAGCTTGCGGCCCTCCCAGAAGCGGTCGTAGGACGCATTCGTCCGAAACACGAGCAGCAGTCCCAGCGAAGCCCCGATGAGCGAGTGAGCCGTCTCGGCGATTGCCAGGTTGTCGAACCAGTCGGGTCCGTACTGGTACAGGCCCACGATCACGGCCGACCAGATCACGCAGGCACTGACGCGACCAAGGATCTCGCGAACCATCGAACCTTCGATGTCGAACAGATGGCTGGTCCACCGATGAGGATCGTAGGGCGTCATCTGCGGCTCAACCCCGGTTGTTGTGAAGTGGTTTGGCTTTTCAGCCTTAACATGAGCGAGGAAGTTTACTGATCGCCGCCGTGGTATGTAACCAAGTTGGCGGTTCGAGTAACTCGGCAGCAGGGCCAGGGCCTTTTCAAAGTCGGGTGGGACGAGTCTTCGATGGCCCACCATTTCGGCTTATTTTTGGGGGGCCGTCGAAGCGGCTGTGTTTTCTGTCAAGCGTTTTTTTGTCATTTGTGTTTCCGCGGGGTTGGTGTTGTGTGTGCGGTCTGGTGTGTTGTCGGTGTGTCGG
>JAYUFF010000804.1:0-1536 GCA_043738825.1 Schlesneria sp. | reverse complement strand
GGTACTGAATCTTCCCGCAGCCGGCACACGCCAGATTGCAGCGAAACAGCGGTTCGAGCATCAACACCAGCGGATAGCGTTTGACGCCGCGCAGCTTCTTGCCGAGCACGTAACTCGCCACAGTCCACATCTGCGAAACGGGCACACCCATCGAATCACTCCCTGATCCTCGTGCAAGACAACTCGAACAACCCTGCTGTTCGCGGGACAGGGTGTACCAGTTTTGCGGAGAACTGTCAGCCCCGCCCCCTCCGTCCGATCACGGCCCGGAGGCAGATCGGAACGCGGCAAGGTCCGTCAGCAGGCCAACGGCTTGCCCGATTCATCCGTTCCGTGTTATGGTCGCGATCGCGAATGAATGAGGGTCTGCGACCTCGCCCCACAGAATAGGACCGTCCATGTCACAGAACGCCACGTTTCGGAGTGTCCTCGACGAAGCCGAGCAACTGACGCTCGACGAGCAGGAAGCGCTCGTCGAGGTACTGCGACATCGCACGGCAGAACAGCGCCGTCAGCAAGTCGTGGAGGATGTCTTTGCAGGGCGGGAGGAATTTCGGCGCGGTGAGTGCAAGCCGATAACGGTCGCTGAGTTGATGGCTGAGTTGCAGTCATGAGCCTCGTCACACTGCCAACGAAGGCGTTTGTGAGGAACTCGACGCGAGTGCTGAAACGCTCACCGGATCTCGCCAAAGCTCTGAGCGAAGCGCTCTGGCAGTTATCGGATGATCCATTTCACCCGGCACTCAGGACGCACAAGCTCAAAGGTATCTTGGCGGGGGCATGGGCATGCAGCGTCGCATATGACCTGCGAATCGTGTTTGAGTTCATTCCACACGACGGTGCCGAGGCCATCTTGCTCCTGTCCATCGGAACGCACGATGAAGTCTATTGAAGCCCCCCCCAACACTCGATGGCCATCTGACGAGACCCCATGCCAGCCGTTGCTTTCCTACTCGCCTTCGGATTCGGCAGCCCCTTGATGCTGTGGGGGCTGGCGCTGGGGGGCGTTCCGATCCTGATTCACCTGCTGCACCGTCGTCGGTACATCGAGTTGCCGTGGGCGGCGATGCGGTTTCTGATCGCGGCGACGAAGAAACAGTCACGGCGATTGCGGATCGAACAGATTCTGCTGTTGATCGTGCGGACGCTGATTCTCGTGCTGATTGCGCTGGCCCTCGCACGGCCGTCGGCCGAGACGCTGGGTGAGTACTTTCGGGCGGAGGGGCCTCGCCACCGAATCATCGTCGTCGATGCAACGTTCAGCATGGGCTATGCCCCCACGGAGCGCAGCCGCTTCGACCGCGCGAAGGATCTCGCGCGGCAGGTGGCCGGTTCGACGAAGCAGGGGGACGCGATCAATCTCGTGCGACTCGGCGATTCGTCGCCGCGCGTCATCGTGAGGCGACCGGCCTATCAATCGGCGGCGGTCCTCGAAGAGATCGCGCAGCTCCCGCTGTTGGACGAGCGAGTCGATGTCTCGGTTGTGTTGAAAGAGATCGGGGAGCTGTTGTCGCTCGCGCCGGAGATCGCTCGCAA
>JAYUFF010000803.1:0-10988 GCA_043738825.1 Schlesneria sp. | reverse complement strand
TCCATTTCAATGACGGGTTCGGCAAGGTGCTGCCCGCCGGATCGAGGCTCAAGTTTCAGATCCACTACACGCCCAACGGCACCGCGACCACGGATCAGCCGATGATCGGGATGATCTTCGCCGACGAGCGGCCCGAACATCTGGTCAGCGTGCAGGGGATTTCCCAACCACGTTTTGCGATCCCACCCGGCGCGGACAATCACGAAGTCGTCGCGAATCAATCCGTGCCGAACGACGCCACGATCCTCGCCTTCTTCCCGCACATGCATCTGCGAGGCAAAGCCTTCAAGTACGAGGCGATCCTGCCGAACGGGGAGACTCAAGTTCTGCTCGACATCCCGCGCTACGACTTCAACTGGCAGTTGTCGTACCGACTGGCCGAACCGCTCACGCTTCCGGCCGGTTCGACGATCCGAGCGACGGCGTGGTACGACAACAGCGACAAGAACCCGGCCAACCCCGACTCGACGCGCACCGTCCGCTGGGGTCCGCAAACCTACGATGAAATGATGATTGGCTACGTCGAGTACCACATGGGGAGCGCGCAGTTGCAACGCAGCGGCCCGCTGCTCGGCCTCGCCGCCGGCTTCGATTTCGAGGCTCTCTTCAAGCGGCTCGACAAGAACAACGACGGCTTGTTGAAGGAGGACGAACTCCCCGCACGAGGCCGCGACCGCCTGATGCAACTCGACAAGAACGGCGACGGCGCGATCTCGCAGGAAGAGATGCGGCGGCTGAAGCGGTGAGGACGCGGCTGCGGAGCAACCGGACTCCAGCCGAGGCCATTTCAAAACCAGCCCGACGCGCGCGAGAGAGAGCTTCACCTGGGCTATGCCCAAAAACGGTAGGGTGGGCTGTGCCCACCACAATCGGTCAGGCGTTGGCGGGCACCGCCCACCCTACAATTTGTGTCCGGCCGGATTTTTTGGGCAAAGCCGGTTGACCTACTTGGAAACGATGTTGGTCGTTCGTGCGAGGAGGGCTTTCGCCATGCGATCCAGCGGCAGGATTTGATCGGCAAGATCCTCGGCCACGGCGGCTCCGGGCATGCCGAAGACGACGCAGGAGGCTTCGTCCTGCGCGAAGATCGTGCCGCCGGATTGATGGACCTTGCGGAGTCCCTCGACGCCGTCGCGGCCCATGCCGGTGAGGATCAGGGCGAGCGTACGGTTGCCGTAGACTTCGGCGACGGAGCGAAACAGAAATGTGGCCGAGGGACGGAAGCCCTCGATCGCGGCGGCGCGCGAGAGCAGTACGGTGCCGTCGCGGGCGACGCCCAAGTGATGATCCTCGCGGGCCAGACAGATCGTTCCGGGACGCAAGCGTTCCCCCATCTCGGCGACCTTCACCGTCAGCGCGAGGTTGGAGTCCAGCCAGTTGGCCAAACCGTCGGTAAAGCCGGTGGCGATGTGTTGCACGACGAGGATCGGCACCGGGAAATCGGCGGGGAGTGCGCTGAAGAGCTTCAGCAACGCCGGCGGCCCGCCGGTCGAGGTCGCCACAGCGCAGATGCTGACGGGCACGCGATTCGAGGGCGTCGTTTTGAGCGGCCGCAGGACGGGTTCCGAGTACGAATAATGGTGGCGTACGACTTTGACATCGGCCATCGCTCGGACAGTGTTGATTAGCTCCTGGCTCGTTTGAGCGTGATTGGGAGCGGCTGGACCGGCGGGTTTCAACAACAGCGTGAGTGCTCCGGCTCGCAGAGCCAACATGGCGGTCTCCGTCTCGTGGACCATCGTGCTGGCCGAGACCAGGACGATCGGCGTCGGCGAGTGCATCATGATTTCCTGCGTCGCCGCCAGCCCGTCCATCACGGGCATGTGGATGTCCATCAGGATGAGGTTCGGACGGAGGGCACTCGCCAAGCGCACGGCTTCCGCGCCGTTGATGGCTACACCGACGACCTGAATGTCAGACGCACTGCTCAGGATGTGCGACAACAGTTCCCGCGAGGTGGCGGAGTCGTCAGTGATCAGCACTCGAATCATGGGCTTCTCCTGGCCGGTGATCGTCGCCGCAGGGCGGACTCACAGCAGTTGACCGATCGTCTCCAAGAGCACTCGCTGGTCGAACGCGCTTTTGATGACGTAACCATTCGCGCCCGCTCCGACCCCGCGCGCTTTGTCTTCATCGGAATGTCGAGCCGTCACCAGGATGATCGGCAGGTGGGCGAATTGTCTCGAGCCGCGAATCAACTCCGTCAACTCGAAGCCGTCCCTGCGCGGCATATCGATGTCGCTGACGACCAAATCGACCGGCTCCTTGGCGAGCATTTCCCAGGCTTGCTCGCCATCGGCGGCGGTGAGCACTTCGTAGCCCGCCGTTTCCAGGATGCTCTTCATCAGTGTGCGCGTCGTCAGCGAATCCTCGGCGACCAACAACCGCCGCAGCCTCGTGGATTCCGCCGCCGAATTCGGCATCGCCGCGATGGTCGAGGTCTGGCCCATCGCCGAGCGGATCAGATTGGCGATGTTCAACAGCAAGGCGACGCGGCCGGACGGCAGCAACGTTGCGCCCGAGACGTGTCGGACTCGGCGAAGGCGATGCCCCAGGCTTTTCACGACCACCTCCTGCTCGGCGATGATTTCATCCACGACGAACACGACGGTGCTGGTGGCCGAACTCAGCTCGACGCCCAATTGCTTGTGGCTGCTGAATTGTGGCGTCGCGCCTCGGCGGACGAACTCCGACAGGAAGCTGATCGGAATCGGCGTCTCGCCGGTAAGCAGGCAACTGCGGCCTCCGACCGACGCCACGCTGGACGTGTCGAACCGCAGAATCTTTCGCACGCTGGTGGTCGGGATGACGTAGGCGTGTTCGCCGACCCGAACCAGGATGGCGCGGATCGTCGTGAGTGTCAGCGGCACGTGCAGCAGGAAGCGCGAGCCGCGTCCGGGAGTGAAGTCCACATCCACCGTGCCATGCAGCGCCTCGATCTTGCTTTGCACGACATCCAACCCGACGCCTCGGCCGGAGATGTCCGTGACGGTGCGCGCCGTCGAAAAGCCGGCTTGAAAGATCAGACGGACGAGGTCACGTTCTTCTTGCGGGATCGTCAAGCCGCGCTGAATGCCGATCTCGCGAATGCGGTGAGTGTCGAAGCCGCGGCCATCGTCGGCGATCACGACCTCGATCATCGCGCCGCGAATTGCGGCCGAGACCGTGACGGTGGCGACAGGCGACTTGCCGGCCGACTCGCGATCATTGGGCCGTTCGATTCCGTGGTCGATCGCGTTGCGGACCAGGTGCAGCAACGGTCCTTTCAACTCTTCCAACACCGACCGATCGACTTCGACATCCGCTCCCTCGACGACCAGTTCCACCTGCTTGCCGGTTGTGCGAGCGACATCGCGCACCACACGTTCAAGACCGGCACACGCCTCGGCGAATGGCAACATGCGGACGCGATTGACTTCGTCGTCCAGGGCGTCGCAGGTCTGAGCCAGCAGCCGCCCGTCGTCGCGCAGCACGGTGGCCAGGTGCTCGAAGCGTCGTTCGAGTTGCCGAATCCGCTCGCTCGTTTGTTGCAGAACCGCGGCGACTCGGCGAGGCAGCGCGGGCCGCGTCGCCACTCCCGACCGGCTGGCCGCGCGCGACGGTTCGATGAGTTGGCGGATCGGTTTTTCCACCAGACGCCACGCCGCCGACCATTCGGCGGTCCAGTCACGCAGTTCGTGGATTTCCGACAACCGCGACTCGACGCGCCGTCGAGCCACCAACAGCTCGCCGGTTTGTGCCAGCAACGTGTCGAGCTTCTCGGCCGCGACGCGTACGCTGGCGGTCGTTCGCTCGGAGTGGATCTCCGAAAACTGTGCGGACGTTGGGGCGGGAGCCTCACCCTCCCGAGGTTTCGTCACAGGTGTCTCTGTGACTTCGATCGGCCTCGTGGGCTTCGCGATCAACACGGTTTCGCCAGCGGCGGCGCGTTCGATCAATGGCAACAGTTCGACCAGCGGCGAGTCGTCCAAATCCTCCTCTTCCCGCAAGCGCGCGCCCGCTTCCTCCAGCGCATCGGCGGCTTGAAAGCAGAGCGCGAACAAGTCGTCAGTGAAGGCTCGTCGGCCGTCTCGAACGGCGACCAGGATGTCTTCCAGGCGGTGACAAAACTGTTCGATCGGCCGAACCGTGTTTGCGTTGGCCGCTCCCTTCAGCGTGTGCGCCGAGCGAAACAGTTCCTTCAGCAGCGCCTGCCGATGTTCCGGCGGCGGGTTCTTTTCCAGAGCCAGCAGGTGACGGTTCATCGCGCCGACGTGTTCGTGCAGCTCTTCCAGGAAGGCCGCCATCAGTCGCTGTGCGAGTTCTTGCTTGTCCATGTGCGGACATCCTCAACGGGGCTGTTTGCGTCGCTCTTTTCTGGCGCTCGGGTCGGCTCATCCGGATGTTAGCGCAGCCAATTCGTTGCTCAGCGCGGACAGGTTTTGGGCGGCGAGTTGGATCTGCTGAATCGCGAGCACGTTTTCGCGGGTGACTTTTTCGATGCTCTTCATGCCTTCACGGAGTTGCGTGGTTGCGGCGGCTTGTTGGCCGGCGGATGCGGAAATCTGGCTCGCGGCGCGGGCCGCGTCGGCGATCGTGCTGCTCAGCACTTTGATCGTCTCGCCCGCCTTGCCGACGATTTCCGCAGCCGAGCTGACCGCTCGGGTTCCGTGTTCGGTGGACATCACCGCGCTGTTCGTCGCCTGTTGGATCTCGCCGAGAATGCGTCGCACCTGGGCGGTCGCCTTCTTGGATTCTTCGGCCAACGATTTGACTTCGCTGGCGACGACGGCGAAACCTCGACCGTGTTCGCCGGCCCGCGCGGCTTCCACGGCGGCGTTCAAGGCCAGCACGTTGGTTTGCTCGGCGATGTCGTTCACCGTCAGCGTGATTTCGCTGATGGCTTGAGCACGTTCGGCCAACGACAGCATGTTCTCGGCGATCGACTCGACTTGCGATTTGACATCGCCCATGGCGGTGATCGACTCGTCGATCGCCCGTTGCCCCACAGTGCTGACTTCGTCCGCTCGGCGAGCGGCATCGGCGACGCCTCGTGCGCGCTCGTTGGCTTGTTGTGACGTTTGAGCCAATTCATCGACGGTGATGACCGTTTCGGAGACGGCCGCCGCCTGATGCTCGGCCCCCGCCGTCTGCTGTGTCGTCGAAGCCAGAATCTCGCTGCACGTCGCGGCGAGCCGATTCACCGCGTCGCGAATGGCCTCGAACAGACGACTCCGTTGGGCTTCCGCAGCAGTCCGTTCCGCGAGGGTGCGAGTCACGTCGCGGGTAATGGTCAGCCCGGCGAGTGACACCAGCACGGCGGCCATGATCGTGCCAATGAGGATGACCAGGTACGTGACCAGGGCGGACTTTTTTGCGGTCTTGTCCCGCTCATCGAGCAGGCGATTCTCTTCGCCCCGCATCTCGGCCACGACTGCGCGGATCGCGTCCATTGCCTTCTGCCCACGACCCGTTTTGACGAGCGCCAGGGCCTGCTCAGGCTCGCCCGCCTCGTGAAATTCGATCCCATTCGTGAGTAACGTCAGCCTCTCGGTGATGAGCGGCGCGAGCCTGTCATCGATGCGCCGTGTCTGCGTTGGATTGTCCGAGGTCAAGGTTCGCAGCGTCTGTGTGTGCTTTGCAATCGTCTCCAGGGCTTTCTTGTAAGACTCGATGTAGGTCTTGTCGCTGGTCAGCAAAAAGTTCCGCTGTGCAATCTCGGCGTCCTGTACTTTTGAGAACAGGCGGTCGAGTTCACCCAACACCTGGTGCGTATGGCTCACCCTGTCTGCGGAGTCCACGAGCTTGAGTGAATTGAGAAATGACACCGTTCCGATGATGACGAACAGCAACAGCGACAACCCGAATCCGAGCGAAATTTTCATTCCTGTGGTCATGACTTTAGTCCGTCAATGGCTGGGGATTGTTGATTTGTGAATCAGCATGTCAGGCGAATGGCACTCACTTTAGATTCGTAGCTACGCTCGCCAGAGCGTGGGGATCGCACCGTGACCGCAAAATCCCACGGTCTGGCGACCGTGGCTACCTAAAGTTAGTGCCATTCGCATGTCAGGCCACTTCGTTCAGGCTTCATCAACGAACAGACGCGGATCATTCAGCAGCGCCGTGGCATCCAACAGTATGACCGCGCCTGGGGAGATTCCCCGGACCCATTCCCGGCCGAGGGCAGAAAGCATAGCGGTCGAATCGAAGAAATCAGTCGTGCGGAACGTAGCGACCCCCTCGACCTGGTCGGCGAGCAACGCGAACTCGATGCGGTTCTCTCCCAGGACCAACGCCGCCGACGCGATGTCCGCAGCGGCTCGCGACGCACCAAAGAAACCACGCACGTCGAGCACGGCGAGCACCTCCCCGCGCAGGTTGGTGGTGCCGAGCAGGAAGTCGGGCGCATCGGGCACGGGCGTGATGTGTTCGAGGTGAATCATCTCGCAGACGAAGCGCGCTTCGATCGCGAACCGTTCACTGCCGAGCCGAAACGTGACGAGTTCCAACAACTGACCGGCATCGGGTTGCTGAGGCGGCGTGCGTGCGAGCTTGCGGGCACGTTCGTCCATGATCGCCCCGGCTTGCTCCTCCGAAAGATGCTCGACATCGGCAAAGGCCGTTGCCGCGCGAGCCAAACGGGCTTTGGCAGCGGCCCAATCGAACGACGTTTTCTGCGGAGTCGGTTGGTTCATCGGTTCAGACCTTCCAGTTGGCTTGGCCTAAAACTGTAGGGCGGGCTGTGCCCACCTCAATCGGGCGGGCGTTGGTGGGCACCGCCCGCCCTACAATTTGTGTCCGGGCGAATTTTTTGGGCAAAGCCCTTCCAGTTGCAACTGCGCGGCACGGGCCAACGCGCCGGCGTGTTCGCCGTCAGAATGACACACAACTTCGTCGGCCGGCCGATCGGCACAAAGATCACGCGCGTTGCGGAACGAACGCCTGGCTCCATCGAGATCGCCCAGCCGACGCAAGAGGGATCCCAACGTGAAGTGCGCGATCGCCAGCGAATTGTCGAGATACACAGCTCGCCGCGCTGCTTGGGCCGCTTCCTGTTCGCGATTCAAGTCGAGCAACAGCACCGCGTGGAGATATTGCAGGTGAGCGGAGAGCGTGTGACGCTTCGCCGCCGCAGTGCAGACTTGCTCGGCTTGACGCAGCTCGGAGTTGGCCAGCGCTTGAACTCGGACGGCCGCCGAGTCGGGCGTGTCCGGCAGTCGCGCGGCAATCTCCGCCGCGAGTTTGTACTCGCCGGCGTTCAGAGCCTGCTGGGCTGTTGCCAGAGTCTCGCGGGAAGGAGCCGGCGCGATGACGACCGGTTGGGCAACGGGTGTGAACGGCACGCTCTCAACTGACGCCGTGCGGTTCTCAGCGGCGCTGACGTGCGGCTCGTCGAAGGACCACTTGTGGGTCAACGAAGGCGCGACCGGTTGGAATGTCGCCGACGGCTTCTCGACGGTTTCACCTCGGCGATAGAACAGCCCGGAGTTGGTGATCCTTGTCTCAAACGGAGCCTGGTCTTCCAGCGAAGGATCGCCAGCCGCCGTCATGACCCAACCGCCTGGAGCCAGCGCGTCAAAGAATCGCCGCGCCACCGACGCGATGGTTTCGCGATCGAAATAAATCAGCACGTTGCGGCAGAGGATCAAATCCAAGTCCCGCGTCCCGGTGACGCTCGAAGGATAGACATCCAGCGCCAGATTCAAGTACTCGAACTGCACGCGCGCGCGAATTGCCGGGTCGAGGTGGAACAGCTCCCCGTGTCGATGCAGATACTTTCGGGCCGCGTTCGCCCCGTCGCCGCGGAGCGACCATTCGCCGTAATGAGCCTGTTGGGCACGCTCCAACGAGCGGCGCGAGATGTCTGTCGCGAGGATGTGAGTCCGTTCCGCGAGACCTGCTTCGGAGCAGAGCATCGCCAGCGAATACGGCTCTTCGCCCGTCGCACAGCCCGCGCTCCAGATGCGAATCGGGTGGCTCAGACCTCGACGAACACTGATCTCCGGCAGAATCTCTCGGCGGATGAACTCCATCTGACCGGTATCGCGAAAGAAGTACGTCTCGCCGACAGTCAGCTCGATCATCAACTCGTCGAACGCGCGCGCATGCCGCTCAAGGTGCTGGCCGTATTCCGCGAGACTCGTGCGGTTCGTCCGCTGCATCGCGCGGCGAATTCCCAGTTCGACGGTCCCCCGCTGCGACTCCCGGAAGAACAACCCGGCCCGAGTGCAAACCTGTTGCACGATTCGCGCGATGTGTGGATCAGACCAGGCGACTTGTGACATGACTATTTCGCGGATTCCGCCAAGGCGCAGAGCCGCGCCGGATCAATGACATGAACAAACTCGTCGCCGACGCGAGCCACCCTCTTCACGAACTGAGCGGTCGGCAACACGGCGGCCGAATCGGTGATCTCACTCTCCTCGACCCGCACCAACTCGCGTGCCCGATCCACGCGAATCGCCAACAGACGCTCCCCGCACTGAATCACCAGGAAGTGGTCGGTCGGCACCACCGGCTTCGACGCGGCACCAATCGTTCCGCGCAAATCCAGCACAAGCACCATTTGCCCGCGCAGGTTCATCGCGCCGAGCACCTGCGGCCCCGCTTCCGGCACAGCCGACAACGACACCGCCCGCTGCACCTCGCGCACGAATTCGGTGCGCACGCCGCAGGGAGTGTCAGCGATTTCAAAAACCAGCAGTTCCATCACGGCACCACTTTCACAACCACAAGCGTTTCATCGTCGGACGGATCCCGCCCCTCCGCATAATCTCGCACGGCCTGGAAGACACCCGCCATGATTTCCGCTGCCGGTCGATGACGATGCTCGCGAAGCACGCTCACGATTCGCGTCAGGCCGAACAGCTCGTCGCGCGGGCTGAATCGCTCCAGCAGCCCATCGGTGTACAGCACGAGCAAATCCCCCTCGCACAGAATGATCTCGTCGGAAACAACAGTTTCGCCGTCGTGAACGCCCAGGGGAGCGGTCAGAGAATTGAGCATTTGAAGCGTGCCATCGGCGCGCAGCACCAACGCGGGATGCCCCGCGCTGCCGTATCGCACGGTGCGAGTCTCCGGCTGCAGCACGCTGAAGAACGCCGTCACAAACCGACAATCCAAGTCCGGAGTGATCAATTCGTTGCCGATCCCCAGGATGTCACTGAGACTCAGGCCCTGCCGCACCAGAGACCGCAAGACGGCCCGCACCTCAACCGACATCAGCGCGGCGGCCATTCCGTGTCCGCTCACGTCGGCTATCACCAAACCCCAGGTTCCGTCTCGCATCGGAATGAAGTCGTAGTAATCGCCGCCGATCAAATCGGCCGGCTCGCAGCGTCCGGCAATGTCGAAGCCGACCAGTGTCGGAGGATGGTCCGGCAACAAGTACTGCTGCACGGAACGAGCCACATAAAGCTGCCGCTCATTCTCCCGCAACGCCGCCTCGGCCCGATGCCGCTGGACTCGTTCCCAGGCGAACCGCACGGGACGAGCCAGCGGATTCGCCACGCCGTTGTTCTTGACGACGTAGTCCTGCGCCCCCTGCCGCACCGCTTCGACGGCCAGCTCCTCGTCCGCATCACTGCTGAGCACCACGATGGGGATGTGGCTGGACTCGGCATGAACCGCAAGAAACGTCTTGATGCCAAGGCTGTCCGGCAGGTTCAAGTCGAGAATCGTCAGGTCGATGATGCCCTGCCGCAGAATCTCGAGCGCTGTTGCCAGACGGGTCGCCTTGTGCAGGACAAACGGTTTCTTCAGGCCGTCTTCCAGCCAATAATTGGCCAGCTCGGCCGATGTCGGGCTGTCCTCGACCAGCAGGATTTGGAACGGCTTCTGATCGGACATTATTGAGCCTGCTTGCGAAGGATCATGGTGACTTCATTCCCTTGGCCGTTGTGCCGCACCTCGTCCATGAAGGCATGAATTAACCACAGCCCTCGACCGCACGGCCTGTCCAAATATGCCGGGTTGGTCGGATCAGGAATGGACTTGGGATCGAATCCCGGCCCTTCGTCGCGGATCACGAACTCAGCCGAGTCTGCGGTCACGCACGCTCGAACATGCGTGCGACGATCTTTGAACGGAGCCTCCTGACGACGTTGCCTCACGAGGGTCTGAAACGCGCTCGCGCTCTCTTCGGCTTCGCGCAGCTTGGAAGAGACCTCCAAGTTTCCGTGAACGATGGCGTTCTGCAGAGCCTCATCCAGCGCCGTGCCGACACGCAGCGCCCCATTGCCGTCGCGGAGACCAAAGCGTTCGATCATCCGCTTGAGTTGTGCCACCAGCGGAGCAACGAGACCCTCGTCATTGGTCAGACTGAATCGGACTTCGCTGAAAGTGGCACAGGCGGCAAGCTGCGAACTGGCTCGGTCGGCCTGAACCACCGCGAGCAGTCGCTGCAGCGTGGGGATCAAGTCCTCCAAGAAACGCTTGGGAACATAGCTGGCCGCCCCCTTGCGCAAGGCTTCGGCGGCAATCGCCTCGCTGCCGAGTGCGGTCGCCAGCACGATCGGGATCTCGGGAAACTCCGCATGCACGGCCTCGACCAATTCCAAGCCGTTCATCTCGGGCATGTCCAAGTCCGTGACAACCACATCCGGCGGCGACTGGCGGATCAGGTCCAGCGCCTCTCGGCCGTTGATCGTCACGACCACGCGAAACCCCGCCTTCTCCAGCAGCCATTGAAACTGCAACGCTTGAGTTCGGCTGTCTTCCGCGACCAACACTGTCGTTTGAGTGTCCATGATGGAGACTGGCCTCGACGCGAAGGTTTCCAAAAACGTGTGCTCAGACGCATCCGCGTTCTCCGCAACACCTGACAGGCATTGGAACCTGCGCAGAGACGTGCCGCAACTGTTGGGTGCCGGAGCGTTCGGACTCTTGCCAAATCGGGATTGACGAACGTCTGATCGAGCCGGTTGCCACGGTGCAGTCGTGAATTGGTGGTCGTCTGTTCTTGTCCCCTCTCCAGCCCGACTTTGGGGGGAGAGGGGACCGGAATG
>JAYUFF010000802.1:0-1541 GCA_043738825.1 Schlesneria sp. | reverse complement strand
CAACGAGTGGACTCAATGACGAAGCCGAAACTGCTGATCATCGAAGACGAACGTTCGCTGCAAGAGGTGCTAACCTACAGCCTCGAAAAGGAGGGCTTCGAGGTCAGCGTGGCCTCGGACGGTCAAGATGGTCTGCGCCGCGTCGCGTCCGAACAGCCGGACTTGGTGATTCTCGACCTCATGCTGCCGGTCATTGACGGGCTGGAGGTCTGCCGCCAGATTCGCAGCGACCCGCGCACGCAGGGGATTCGCATCCTGATGCTGACCGCGCGCAGCGAAGAGGTCGATGAAATCGTCGGCTTCAACATGGGGGCCGACGACTATGTGACGAAGCCGTTCAAAATCAAACCGCTCGTCCACCGCATCAAGGCGCTGCTGCGACGCTCGCCGGGGTCCGATCAAACCAAGGAGGTTCTCATCTGCCACGGCATCGAGATTGACCGCGTGCATCACATCGCGAAGGCGGGCGGAAAGGTACTCGTCCTCACGCCGACCGAGTTCCGCCTGCTGTGGACACTGGCCCGTTCGCCGGGACGCCCGTTCGGTCGGAACGAATTGATGGACCGTTGCCGAGGCGAGGACGCGAACGCTCTGGAACGAACGATCGACGTTCACGTCCGGTCACTCCGCCAGAAGCTCGGCAAGCTCGAAGCTCTCATCGAAACCGTGCGCGGGATCGGCTACCGCTTTCGCGGCGAGGTGACTGTGGGCTGAACGCCAGTACAAAGAGCTGATCGCCGTTGTTGTGCCCCGCCTCATCTCAGTTCCGGACGAGCGGCAACTGCAATCCCTGTTCGCGCCGAGGTCGGGCACCGCAATTGGGCGGTCGTTGAACGCGAGTTGAAACGCGGTCCTGCGACCAACAGATGGCCAGTGGCCAGTGTGGTTGCGTTCGGAGCGTTGACCGCAAATCATGGCCATCCGAGTTGCCTAGAAGCAGTTTCAAAACCCGAATATCAACCCGCAGCGTGAGCGAGGGAATCGGGAAATTCCGCGTGAGATCGCCCTGGTGGTGTCCTCATTTGGCGGTGCAGCGACCCGGACGCTCCGAAGCGTCCGGGTCGCTGTTCGATCCGCGCTATTCGGACCGCCTCGTGAAATTAGGACACGACCATCGCCCTCGCTCACGCTGCGGGTTAGTTTTGAGACCGCTGCTACTCTTCCCAACATCCGGACTGCTCACCGTGGATCGCCCCGAGTTCAACTTGATCGACTGGATTCGCCGCCGCGTCACGGATCGCGATCCTGTGACGCTCGGCATCGGCGACGATGCGGCTGCGCTGCGAGTCACCGGTGATCGCGAACTGCTCGTCGCGACGGACATGTTGATGGAGGGAGTCCACTTCACGTTCCCTCCCGCGACGCCGCAGTTGGCCGGTCGCAAAGCACTGGCCGTGAATTTGAGTGACATCGCCGCGATGGCCGGTCGCGCCACGGCGGCCTTCGTTTCTGTGGCGTTGCCTGTTGATCGGGGCTTCGAGTTCGCGAAGGACGTTCACGCGGGGCTGCTCGAACTGGCCGACGAATACGGCATCGTGCTG
>JAYUFF010000801.1:0-11031 GCA_043738825.1 Schlesneria sp. | reverse complement strand
TTTGCTCCCGGGCCGGACGCGGTCTCGAACGCGGAACTGGCGGCGTTGCTGAAGACTCATTCGCTCGGTCTGGCCGCCGTCGGAACGGGGGCCGGTTGGGTGAAGCACAAGCTGAGCCTCACCAGTCCGGATGCCGAGACGCGTATACGCGCCAAAGAATTCATTCGCTCGATGATCGACTTCGGAGGGCCGCACGGCGCACCAGCGATCATCGGTTCGATGCAGGGTCGATTTGGCGAGGGCGTCTCGAAGGAACAGGCTCTCGACTGGTTGAAGGCCGCATTGAACGACCTTGGCGAACATGCCCGTCGTTACAACATTCCGCTCATCTACGAACCGCTCAACCGGTACGAGACCAATCTCATCAACACCGAAGCGGCGGGAGCGACGCTGATGGAGTCGCTGCAAACCGACAACGTGCGGCTGCTGGCCGACCTCTTCCACATGAACATCGAAGAGATCGACATCGCGTCCGGTTTGAAAGACGGTGGAAGATGGATCGGCCACGTTCACTTTGTGGACTCGAACCGCCGACCGGCCGGTTACGGCCACATGAACTACGCGCCGATCATTGCGGCACTGCACGCGATCAATTACCAAGGCTACCTGTCGGCCGAAGCTCTGCCCTGGCCCGATTCACTCGCAGCAGCAAAGCAAACGATCGCGGAGTATCGGCGGTTGGTCGGCTGAACTTTGGAGTGCGGCGATTCATCGCCGCTTTCCTTTTTGGCGAGGCCGTCTCCCTTTTGGCGTGAGATTGAAGAAACAACAGCGGCTCCGCCGCGAACCAAAGCGGCGATGAATCGCCGCACTCCAAAGTTCTGTCACAACCACGGACCAACCATGCCCCTCGAATGTACGCCTCTTGGTCTTCAACCCAGCTTTGGATTTGGTGACCGCATCGGCCTCGCGACGCCGGGGCATGTCGCGGCGATGCTCGATGCCGGAGCGGGCATCGCGCCGATCTTTCCTCAGCAGTCGATTCGCGAGATGACCCGCACGTCGCGCACGCCGAAGCAAGTCATGGACGACGCCCTTCGCAATGCGGCGCTGTCCGGTTGGACGGGTGTCGTCGGAGCCGATGCCGATCACCTCAAGACGACCGCCGATGTCGATATCACGGTGATGGCGGGCTTCACGTTTTTCACCATCGATCCGTCGGGATTCGTCGATCGACAGGCCGATGACTACACCGAGGCACAGGTACGGGAGAAGTTCGCTGCGCTGAAACACGACGTGGCGTGGATCGACTCGTACCGAGGTCAGTCGCACACGCTCTCGACCGGAGCGAAGGTTGAGCTGACCGAGGCCGCTTGTTTGCGAGCGGCCGTGAAGTACGGGCAGTCGATCAATCAGGCGATTTCGTTGGCCGACCACATTCGCCAGCGCTGCCTGGCCCGAGGCCGCGAGTTCGAGATCGAACTGAGCGTCGATGAGACCGACCAACCGACGACGCTGGCCGAGCACTACATCATCGCGCACCGCTGCCTGTCCAGCGGGATGGAACTCATCAGCCTGGCCCCTCGATTCATCGGCGACTTCGAGAAGGGAGTCGATTTCAAGGGAGACCTCGCCGCGCTCGACAAGTCACTCGCCGATCATGCGGCCATCGCGAAGAAGCTCGGGCCGTACAAGCTCAGCCTCCATTCGGGATCGGACAAACTGTCGATGTACGCTTCGCTGGCGAGGGCCACCGGTGGCTGCTTCCACGTCAAGACGGCGGGGACCAGCTACCTCGAGAGCCTCCGCTGCGTGGCCCGTCACGACGCCGCGCTGTTCCGCCGCCTGATCGACTTCGCCCGCGAGCGGTACGACAACGACAAGGCGACCTACCACGTCTCGGCCACGCTGGCCTCGGCCCCGACCACCGCCGAGTGCCCCGATGTCGTCGAACTCGAAAAGCACTACCTCGAACGCTGGTGCGACATCCCCGCCGGTCGAGGCTTCACGAATCTCGGCCGTCAGATCCTGCACTGCACATTCGGTTCAACACTGACTCACCCCAAGTTCGGCCCGCTGGTCAAGAACCTGCTCGCCGCCCACATCGACACGTACACCGACATCCTGCACGAACACTTTGCCCGGCACTTGCAGGCACTGAAGGAGGGGATGTGAAGTGGGTCGATGGTTGAAGGTTGAGGGTCAGACAAAGACATTCACCCTTGTCCCTGCCGTCATTGACACTTGCTCGCTTCTCTTTCTGACCATCAACTCTCAACGATAGACCATCAACCATGCTCAAACATCGCCTGCTCCATCCCGAAATCTCCGCGATCCTCGCCCGGGCTGGCCATCATGCGAAGGTGCTGATCGCCGACGGGAACTATCCCGCCTCGACGACACTCGGCCCGAACGCGACTCTTGTCAGCCTGAACCTTGCACCGGGAATCGTCACGGTGTCGCAGGTGCTGGAGACTCTGTTGACCGCCATCCCGGTGGACGAGGTCAACACGATGGGCATTCCGGCCGACGACCCCTACGCGCAGCAGGGCGATCCGCCGGTGTGGGCCGACTACCGCCGCATCGTCTCGGCTGCCGGGCTGACGCTGGAAATGAAGCCGATCAGCAAGTGGGACTTCTATGAGGCGGTCGCCTCGCGCGATCATGTCCTCACGATCCAGACGGCCGATCAAAATCTGTGGGCCAACGTGCTGCTGACGCTCGGATGCCGGACAAGTTGACACTCTCTCAGTGAAGCCCCGCCACCGGGATTGTCCCGGTGGCTCGACGGCTTCTGCACTACTGGCTTCGGCCAAAGACAAAAGTAGTGCAGAAGCCGTCGAGCCACCGAGGCAAGCTCATTGGTATCTACACAACTCTGAGTCAAGATTAGCCTGATGTTGACACGCCCTTTTACCTCACAGATTCCTGCCGTTTCACGACACGATGCCCACCGTTTCACGCAGCGTGGCGAAGATGGGCGAACGACAAGTCGCGGTTCGGCGGACAACACAGACGATTGATTCTCCAGAAATTGAAGCATTCAGAGTTGTGTAGATACCAATGAGGCAAGCTCGGTGGCGATGAATTGTCCTCAACGCTGGCCTCAATCTTCGCTAATCGTTCACCGCCAAAGGCTTCTCTCATGGAATACCGCACGCTCGGTCAGACCGGTCTCAAACTCCCCGCCCTCAGTTTCGGAGCTTCCTCGCTCGGGGCCGAGTTCCGGTCGGTCGATATTGGCGAGGCGATGTCGGCAGTTCACGCCGCGCTTGATGTCGGGATGAACTTCATTGACACGTCTCCCTTCTACGGACGCGGGATGTCGGAGGTGCTGCTCGGCGTCGCGCTGCGAGGTGTGCCTCGTGAAAAATACATTCTCGGAACGAAGCTCGGCCGGTACGACAAGGCTCACTTCGACTTCTCGGCCAAGCGCGTCATCGAGAGCGTCGATGTGAGCCTTCACCGGTTGGGGGTCGAGTACCTCGACATCTGTCTCTGCCACGACATCGAGTTCGTCGAGATGCAGCAGATTGTCGATGAAACCCTGCCCGCGCTGAGGAAGGTGCAGCAGCAGGGCAAGGTCCGGTTCGTCGGTGTGTCGGGATATCCGATGAAGATGTTCCAGTTCATCCTCGACCAGACGCCGCTCGATGTCGTGCTGTCGTATAACCACTACACGCTTCAGAACACGATGTACGGCGACCTCGTGCCGTACCTGAAAGCAAAACACGTCGGCATCATGAACGCGGCCCCGTTCTCGGCCCGCCTGCTGACGAACGACCCGCTCCCCCCGTGGCACAAGGCAACGCCCGAGGTCCGCCGCATCGCGAAGGCCGCCGCCGACCACTGTGCCGCGCGCGGCAGCGACCTCGCCAAGCTGGCCCTGCAATTCTCGATCGCCAACCCCGACATGACGACCTGCGTCACCGGCTCCGCTCGCCCCGAACGAGTCCGCGAATGGGCGAGGTGGGCCGCCGAACCGCTCGACCAACAACTCCTCGCCGAAGTCCAGACGATCCTCCAGCCAATCCACAACTGGTTCTACGTCGAGGGAAGGCCGGAGAACAACGACACACAGACCTGAACGGATTCGTGCGAAGCGGTGTTGAACGATCTGCGCGCAACCAAGCGACCTCTAATGGGCGGGCACGATGGCGTTATTCATAGTCGAGGTGGATCCACGCGAACTTCGAGTTCCCTCTCAATCGTGTCAGGGGGCTGATCCGGCGAAACTACACCGGCAGATTTCCAAGTTTGGGGCCGCCCAGGTTGGCATGCCATTGATTTGGGCCTATCAGTCTGTGGATGATGTGTTCGTCATCACCAACGGAGTCACTCGCGCCACACGGATGGCGAAACTGACACCGGGAACGCTTGTTCGGGTGGAAGTGATCGGTCGCGTGAATCGTGACTGTGCCGCCTTGCCCACAATTGGAGACCTGTTGCCATGACCTTACCTGTTCGCCAGCAAATCCTCCGCGAGTTGGAAGCTCTGAGCGGGGAGATGTCCGACATGCGATTCGGACAGTTGATCGCCCATCTGGCGTTTCTCGCGGCCGGTCCGTGGGACCAGACACTCTGGAATCTGGAGGACGAAGAACTCTTGAAGGCCATCCAGCAACAGCGTGCCGACTTGCTCCGCCTCCCCACAGCCACAACCTCGCGTCCCACAGAGAACGTGCTCGTCTGACTCCACCGGCGGGTGGCAAAACGACCGCGACATGACGATCTGCGTCACCGGCGCCGAACGAGTCCGCGAATGGGCCAAGTGGGCCGCCTAACCGCTCGACCAACAACTCCTTGCCGAAGTCCAGACAATCCTCCAGCCAATTCACAACTGGTTCTACATCGAGGGAAGGCCGGAGAATAATGCCCCACAAATGTAGAAGAGTTTACGAAACTTGAAGAGCACGGACCCAGCCTGTGATCAACCGACTCAAACCGCTCAATGACGGATGAAATCTAAAATGGAGCAGCAGACTTCAGATGTCCAGCTTCCCAAGATGTGGATTTGGGTAATTGCTCATGTCATTGCCTGTGACCTCGTATCGCTAGGTGGTTGGGTCTACGGTGGTGAGTTGTGGGTGGCGACGGCCATTTTGGTGACTCCGTTGGCAATCAGCGTCGTGCAGATGACATTACTGCGGGGGTTTCTTCGGAGGCCATATCTTTGGATTGTTGCCTCAGTTTTCGGTCAGATCCTTTCGTTTTCAGTCTGCATCTTTGGTCTCGTGATTGGTTTAGGTATGGGACTGCTTCAGACTTTTCTCCTTTTATTATCCGGTTTTCGCCAGCCACTATGGTGGATACCGGCCACTGGCTTTGGGTGGATGATCGCCGTGCAAATGATGGTGATCTGCCATGCAATGCTCAAACCTTTCTTCCCCGAGTCTGATTTCGGATATCCCTCACATCCTGCCGCGATTCTGGTCGTCAATTCAGTAGCGGGATTCGTATTCGGCGGGATCACTCATCTGGTGTTACCGCTCTGTGAACCACCATCAAAACCTTCGCATTCACTCCCCTGAACGACTTGAGACGTGCCTGACCGGCGCGATCTCACATCGCATCGAATCACCGTTGGTTTTTTGTCGGGCGGCTGTACATACTGGCCGGGGATTGGTGAGGGCTTCTCGACTCAGGCGACGCGGGGAGAAACGGCATGAGTAGCGGCGGGACATCACGGCGGCGGCAGCAGTTGCTCGACAAGTTTCTGGCGGGGGAGATCGATCTCGTGACGTATGACGCTTTGTCGGAGGAGCCGCAACAGTTGAAGGCCCCGCCACCCTGATTTGTCATGATTCCGGCAGAGTGAAGCACCGCATCGATGTGCCCCACGCGGTCAGAACCAGCCCGTGCATTCCGAGCGACGCGAGACGCATTACACCGGGAAAGTGAGGGCTGAGCACCGGGCCGCCACCTCCGGTCAGCACGAGCCACGGCGCGGGAGACGTTGACGGCGAGCTGTTCGTTTCGGACGACGCCTCGAACGTCGGCAGATCGTGTCCCCGGTGCAGGCAGAGTTGTCGGATCAATTCGCGAATCGCGCCGATTTGTCCCCACAACAGGCCGTTCCGGATCGCCTCGCGCGTGTTGCGGCCGGGGGCGACCGGTTCGTCACCGCCGAGTTCGTGAACCGGCAACAGCGGCAACAGCGCGGTGTAGTGGTGCAACGCTTTCGCCGACATCTCCAAGCCGGGCAGGATCGCTCCACCGCAGAAAGTGCCCTGCGCCGAAACGTAATTCACCGTCGTGGCCGTCCCCGAGTCGATGACGATCGCCGCGCGATCGATGGGCCGCAGTGCGTTGGCGGCGACGGCGGCGAGCAACCGGTCGAGTCCCACTTTCTCGGGAGCATCGACATCAATCGCGACCGGGACCACCGTGTGATCGCGCACGACGAACGGTGTCGGCCAACCCTGTCTGGCCCAGCCGATCAGCAGTCGCTCCACCGCGCGAGGGTTCGTTCCCGAGATGGCACTCTGCCGCGCGGTCGTTCCCGGCGCTGACGAATCCAGCCAGCCCGACAGCACGTCCCACGGAATGGCATCGTCCACAGGCACGGCCAGAAACTGACGGCATTCGGGCCAGATCGAATTCGAGTGAGACGACCGCCCCGGCTCGAACAGCCCAAACTTGAGGCGACTGTTTCCGGCGTCGATGGCCAGCAGCGGTGAGGGTGCGATGGAAGGCTTCATGATGCGCTTCAACTCTGACTGCGGATGACTCGCAACCGGTTTCACCGGGTACGGCGACGATGTTGATGAACAGCAGATCACGCAGGAAACAACGCCAGAGACGGTTTTGAAGCCTCAGTCATCCCTGCGCCTCGTCTCCTCACGTTGCCTCCGGACGACATGCGGCTCCCACTCGGCGACGCTCGTCACGTCGGGCATCGGCGGGACGCGGCTCTCGACGTAGACTTGCACCTCACGCAGGGGCAGAGGCGGCTCGATGATCGACCGTTCGAGCGCGGCCTTCACGTCGAGCTTGTCTTGGGCCAACAACAGCGGACTGACCCACAGGATTGTTGCGAGACACGAGGCAATGTCGAGGCGCATCACGTTGCTCCAAGAGACCTGCGGACGAACGGCCCGCGATTCTGACATCGTCCTCCGCAAATCGCGAGTCACGATCACGGGGAAGGCGTTGGCCCTGCTGAGCCTCACGACAACACCTGCGACATCAAAACTGCCACGCTGAGACACGAGAACGATTTCGCAGTCAGAGACTGTTGGTTTTTGGTCGGGCGGCTGTGCATACTGGCCGGGGATTGGTGAGGGCTTCTCGACTCAGGCGACACGGGGAGAAACAGCATGAGTGGCGGCGGGACTTCGTGGCGGCGGCAGCAATTGCTCGACAAGTTTCTGGCGGGTGAAATCGACCGGGCGGCGTATGACGCCTTGTCGGCCGAGCTGCAACAGTTGCATGATTCCGGCGGAGTGGCGGGGTCTGACCAACGGGAAGGCCCCGTCTTTGTCGGCAACTCCTCCGGGGCCATCCGCTCCGCTTCTGACCCCGCCACCCCGCCGGTGCCGCTCGACAAAGATTCGGCGTCGGGAGTGTCCGTGTCGAACACCCGCGTTGGATTGGCGGCGGGCTTCACCGCTCAACCGGTCGCGCTCGCGGAGCCGGGGACGGAACTCGGCGGCTTCCGCTTGGAAGAGCGGCTCGGTCGCGGAGGCATGGGTGAAGTCTGGAAGGCTCACGATCTGGTCGGGGAGCGAACTGTCGTTCTCAAGCTGCTGCATCCCGAGTTGTCGCATCACCCCGATCAGATGGCCGCCGTGAAGCAGATGTTTCATCGCGTTCACGATCTTCAGCACCAGCACATCTGTCCGCTGTATCTGCTCGGACACGATCCTCGCTACGGCTACTTCGTCGTGATGAAGTACCTCAAGGGAGACACGCTGGCGGCGTATCGGAAGGCGTTCGTCGCTCGGCACGGCTCGTTCCCCGTGAGCGAAGTGGTACGAGTCCTCTCGCCGATCGCGGCCGCTTTGGATTTCGCTCACGCCGCACACGTTCTGCATCGCGATGTGAAGCCGCAGAACATGATGCTCGACGAGGACGGGGCGACGATTCAGTTGGTCGATTTCGGTTTGGCCGCCGAACTGCATTCCAGCCCGAGCCGCGTCAGTTCGACATCGACCGTCTTCGGCGGGACGTATCCGTACATGGCCCCCGAGCAATGGCGAGGCGAACCGCTCGACTCGCGCGCCGACCAGTACTCGCTGGCCGTCGTCGCGTATGAATTGCTGGCGGGACGGCGACCGTTTGACTCGACCGATCCGACAATCCTGCGACTGTGCGTGCTGAACGACGCACCGGCACCCATCGACGACTTGGATGAGGCGACTCACGCCGCCCTGATGCACGGCATGGCCAAATTGAAGAGCGAACGCTTTCCGAGTTGTGCGGCGTTGATCGCGGCGCTGTCTCCGCCGAAGAAGGCGATCTCCACACGGACGCCAACAGTTTTGAAACCGATGTCCTCCGCAAGTGTTTCCTCGGTTGGAAGCAGTGTCCGGTCCAGTTCGCTTTCGAGTCGAGACAAGCCAACGTCTCACGCCGCTCGCGATGAAGACGTTCACGACCTGAACGAGTTGATCGAGCCAACGAAGTCGCGGCCGAAGAGTCAACCGGGTGTCCGACCGGTGCGCAAGTCAGAGGACTGGGACGACGAAGACAGCGACGAACCGCAGTCCGCGCAGGCCCTGCGCGAAGCCAACCGCAAGGCCACGTTCTGGGTCGGGCTGGTGGGAGGGTTCGGACTGGTGACGGTCGCGTCTCTGGTTCTCTTCGCTGCTTGGGGCGTGAACCGTTTGTGGTCCAAGCCCGATCCCTCGGCGAACAATGGGCAGACGGTGGCCAGCGTCAGTAACGGCTCGCAGGGCAACGCGGTCCCGCCGGTGCCTCAGCCCAACCCGGTCGCTCCCGACAAGCAGGCGCTGCGCTATCGCTGGCAGTTGGGCCACGCCTACGTCTATGCCGTCAATGTCGAGGTCGATCAGGACGCCGACATGTACCTCAATCTGTCGGGCAACCTGACGTACACCGCGTCGGCTCCGCCCGCTCAACCGCTGCCGAAGCCGGGTGAAGAGGACAAGGGAACCGGGACCGCATTCGTCGTGCATCCGGACGGCTATCTGCTGACGTGTCAGCACGTCGTCGAAGGGGCCTCCAAGATGGAGGTCGCGATCGGCGGCAAGACCTACGAGGCGACGGTGATCGACTCGGACGAAGTGCGTGACATCGCGTTGATCCACATCGAAGCCAAGGGCTTGCCGATGCTGCCACTCGCAAACTCTGAAGCCGTGCAGGTGGGCGAGGACGTGCGCGCGATCGGCTTTCCACTGTCGAGCATTCTCGGCGACAACGTCAAGCAGACTCGCGGCACGATCTCGGGAGTCAACATGGATGAGGGACTGAAGGTCTTCCAGATTGACGCGGGGATCAATCCCGGCAACAGCGGCGGGCCGCTGGTGAACGAGCGGGGCGAGGTCGTCGGTGTGAACTTTGCCAAACTGATGGGCGACGCGACGAACGTCGGATTTGCCGTGCCGATCGACGATGCCAAACCGATGCTGACCGGCAAGGGAGTAAAGTTCACCCCCGGCAGCAACGGCCCGAAACTCGACGGCCCTGCGATCTTTAAGCAGGTGTCTGCCGCCACGGCACTGGTGACGGTCACGTTGGGAAACGGCCCGGTCGGCAAGGGGACTCGCATCGCGCTCCGTTGCGATGGAAACCTCAGCCCCCAGATGAAGTCTCGCGCCGGTCACTTCATCGACGCGAACGCTCATCTCTCGATGGCTCGGCGAGGCTTCGCGTCGGTGCGAGGCGTCGGCGGTGAGGCCAACGAAGTCGATACCGATCTGCTCGGCCGCGTCTATGACGTGCGCGGCTCCAACGTCCTGCCAAGTTTTCTCGGCAAAGCGGCACGGTTGATCGTTGAGCAGCTCCCCGCCGGACGACAGAAGACGTGGTCGTTCTCACATCCCGTCATGCTGACGATTCAGGAGGAAGGGGGCGGAGGCATGGGTAACTCTCCGTTCGGCCCGCGCTTTGGTCCGCGCTTCCGACCACCGGGGTTTCCGGGATTCCCCGGCAGCCCGTTCGAGGAACCGAAAGCCTCAAAGCAATTCATGGGAACGCTACGAGTTGTCTACACGCTGGCTGACCAGGTCGGGCCACTGCAAACGATCAAGAAATCATTCGAGTTGAAAACGCGAGAGACCGTCGGCGCGGGGCCGCGCATCCAGGTGCTGGGAGACGGCACGTTCACGCTCAACACGGAAACCGGCCTGCCGCACGAGTTGGTCTTCTCCGCGAAGCTCACCGAGAACGAAGTCAACAAGACGACGCACACGCCGATGAAGGTGACGTACAAGCTGGTCGAATCGCTCAACCCGCAGGAGGCGGCTCGGCGACCCATCGACCCGAATCCCGCTGGTCCTCCCGGCCGCTTCGACAACATCCCCGGCATCAATCAGCCGGCCTCCGCCGAAGTGCCGGGTGAGCCGGTCGCGGCTGACTCGAAACTGGAAGTCGGCCAGAAACTGCTGGCCGAGTGGGCGGGAAAGTGGCTCCCGGTGAAGGTACTCGTCCTGAAGCCCGATGGCACCGCGAGAATCCACTGGGAAGGCTGGGCCAACAGCTTCGACGAAGATGTTGCACGCTCGAAGCTGCGTTTTCCGGTCAAGCTGCCATAGCCCAGCGGCGGTGCCTCTCTTGTCCCCTCGCCCCTCGCCTTGGAGGGGAGAGGGCTAGGGTGAGGGGTTCTTCTCTGAGTCGGCTCGCCCATCACCCCAGAGCGAGCTTCAAAACTAGCCCGACGCGCAAGCAAGGGCTGAACCTTCGATCTTCACAAAGCCCTCGCTTGCGCGTCGGGCTAGTTTTGATCTATGTTCACGCCAGCAACTTCGTCACGACGTTGCCGTGGACATCAGTCAGACGGAAGTCGCGGCCTTGGAAGCGGAAGGTCAGCTTGGTGTGGTCGAAGCCGAGCAGATGCAGGATCGTGGCGTGCAGGTCGTGGACATGGACTCGATCGGTTGTCGCGTTGAAACCGAACTCGTCCGACTC
>JAYUFF010000800.1:0-1544 GCA_043738825.1 Schlesneria sp. | reverse complement strand
GACAAACTCCTCTAGCGTGAATGTTCGCGGTTCGGTGGACGGTGACAGAACGGTGGCAGACACGACACAAGCTCCTTGAATCAGCTATCGGCGCGGGTAATGACCGGGAAGTTGTGGCGTTCGCCCCGCCCCTTGAGCGGGTAGTCTTTGCGAAGCGGATAGGCGGAGAACTCGTCGGGAGTCAGGATGCGTCTCAGGTCAGGATGGCCCGAGAACTTGATCCCGAACATGTCGTAGACCTCGCGCTCCAGCCAGTCGGCCGCCTTCCAGAGCGAGCACATCGACGGCAGCACCGGGTCGGGATCGTTGACGAAGGTTTTGATGACGAGCCGCTCGCCGGTCTTCGTGTTGACGACGACATAGACGACACCGAAGCGATCGGTCGCGCCCTCATATTCGAGGTAGTCAACGGCGGTGATCTCGGCCAGCATGTCGAAGCCGAGGTCTTGCTTCATGTGGGCGAGCAGCGGTTGAAGCGACTCGGCCGGAACGACGATGCGCCGGTTGTCGCGGAACTGACTGAAGGCCAGCCCGGCGTCGGCGAACTTCGATTTCAAGGCGTCTTCGGTGGACATCAAGTTACTCGCGTGGTGGCGAAAGCTGGTTCTTTTGGTTGCTGCATCGGTTTCGGATGAAGAGAAGACCCCTCACCCTAACCCTCTCCCCGCAAGGCCGGGGCGAGGGGACAAGGCAAGGCCGTCAGTTCAGTGAGACCAGTTGTTCGTTGGCTTCTCGAATGCGGATCAATTCGTCGAGGTCATACGGTGTCGGACCCATCGGTTGTGTCCGCTTGGCGAATTCGGTGCCGTTGAGCGTTCCGCCATGCTTGATCTTGTCCTGCAAGGCGATGATTCCGGCCATCAACTGCTCGGGTCGGGGCGGGCAACCCGGCACGTACAGATCGACGGGGATGAAGCGATCGACTCCCTGCACGACGGCATAGGTGTCGAACACACCACCGGTGCAGGCACAGGCTCCCATGCTGATGCACCACTTCGGCTCGGGCATCTGCAACCAGATGCGTTGCAACACGGGGAGCATCTTCATCACGACACGGCCGGCGACGATCATCAGGTCGCACTGACGGGGACTGAACCGCATGACCTCGGCCCCGAACCGGGCGAGGTCAAACCGCGAAGAGGCGGTCGCCATCAACTCGATCCCGCAGCAGGCGGTGGCAAACGGCATCGGCCACAGGCTGTTGGCCCTCGCCCAACTGGCGGCGGCATCCAGCGTGGTCATGAAGATATTGTCGGGCACATCCTTCATCGCCATTTGAAGACCCCTTTGCGCCAAGCGTAAACGTAGGCAATGGCGAGCGTCCCCATGAACACCAGCATCACGCCGAAGACGGTGTTGCGCATCTCACGCGGCACGCCCACGCCATCGGTCGAGTACGCCGCGACCGACCACGGGTAGAGGAAGAGCAACTCGACATCGAACACCAAGAACAGGATCGCGACGAGATAGAACTTCACGTCAAACGGCTGACGAGCATCGCCGACGGGATCCATCCCGGACTCATACGGCATCTGTTTGACGGC
>JAYUFF010000799.1:0-4174 GCA_043738825.1 Schlesneria sp. | reverse complement strand
TGCGGGAGGGCGGCTGGGACCACGAGCATTGCGACGTGTGCTGGGCCAAAGTTGTGGACGGGATGGCGTACTGGCCGAACGTGGACCCGGACGCCGGCCAGGTCGATCTGTGCGAGGCGTGCTACCCGCGGGTCATTGCTCTCTTGGGTGTCCCCCAAGAAGCCTAACCAGGCGCGGCACCGGACCCGGCCATGCTGACTGTTTCTCATTGCTCCCGGCGCGTCTCGGCCGCAAATTGGTGTCGTGGCACAGCAGGTGAGCACAGTCGTTCGGCGGCAAGAGGGCATTCGCATGGAATACGATGTCCGACGCGAACAGCTCGGCAGTCGGCCGCTCGCGGTCGTCCGCCGGTGCGCAAAGCGGCAGGAATTATCGAAGGTCGTTCCGGACGCCTGCGGGGTGGTGTGGGCGGCTCTCCGCTCCCAACAGATCACCGGGGCCGGCCGGCATGTCGCGGTCTACCTGGACGATCAGATCAATCTGGAAGTGGGCGTCGAGTTGGAGGCCCCGTTCACCAGGGCCGGCGAAGTGGTCGGCTCAGCCACCCCACCCGGCCCGGTTGCCACCACGACTCATTACGGGCCTTACGGACGACTCCACGAGGCCCATGAGGCGATTCGTCGGTGGTGCGGGAATCATGGGCATCCGTTGGCCGGTCCGAATTGGGAGGTTTACGGTCACTGGAAAGCCGAATGGAACAGCGACCCAACCAAGATCTCCACCGATGTCTTCTATCTGCTTGGGGGCGGCCCTGCATGACCAGCGAGCGACATCGGATGTGCCACTGCTCTTTCCCGCGAGTGCGTCATCAAGTCTTGATTTTGGGGTAGCTGAACTCGCAAGAGTTCAGGGTCTGAAGCCTGGCGACTTCAGCTACGCCAACAGACCGCGAATCACCTTGCCGCTGTTCGTGATCTTCACAGGACGGCCTTCGGGTGTGTGGAACTCGTTGTCGGGGTCGATGCCGAGGCAGTGGCAGATCGTGGCCGCGAGGTCTGCCGGGCCGGTGGTGTCTCCGACCGGCTTCTCTCCATGCGCGTTGGTCTCGCCGAGAACAAGGCCGCCGCGCACGCCGCCGCCGCTGAGCAGGATGCAGTTCGACGGACCCCAGTGATCGCGTCCGGCGTCCTTGTTGACGCGGGGCGTGCGCCCGAACTCGCCCATCACCACCACCAGCGTCTTCTGGTTGAGGCTGCGGTCGTGCAGATCGCGCAGCAGCGCCGTGAGGCCGCTGTCCAGATGCGGCAGCAAGTCGTTCTTCAGCGTGTTGAAGTTGTCGTAGTGCGTGTCCCAGTTCGTGTGGTCGATGGTCACGCACCGCACGCCCGCCTCGACGAGCCGGCGCGACATGAGCAGTGACTGACCGAGCGAATGTCGGCCGTACTCGTCGCGCAGCTTGTCCGGTTCGAGGCCGATGTCGAATGCCGCCTTCGTCTGCGGTGAGGCCATCAACGAAAAAGCCTTCTCGCGAAACGTGCGAGTCGTGTTGGCGGAGGCATTGGCTTTTGCCTCCTCTGACCGGGCGAACCGGTCCACCGTTTGAAGCAGGTCGCGGCGCGAACCAAGCCGCCCCGAATCGACGGTCAACGGCGGCAGCAGATCGGGGACGGAAAAGTCGGGCGCGTTCGGATCGGCTTCCACGACGAACGGTGCCGCCGTCGGACCGAGATACGCCGGGCCGGCCGAACTGTGCATGCGCGGCAGGCAAACGTAGGGCGGCACCGAACCGCGCGGACCGAGCGACTTGGCCACGATCGAACCGAGCGACGGGAACTGGTTGTTCGGCTTGAGGCTCGGATTAAACCCGGCGCGCGGAGCGTATCCCGTCAGCATCCAGTGGTCGGCCGGACCGTGATTGGAATCGGTGTGCGTGAACGAGCGGAGCAGCGCGAACTTGTCGGCCACCTGCGCCAGACGCGGCAGATGTTCGCAGACCCCGATGCCGGAGACGTTGGTCGCGATCGGATCGAACTCGCCCCGAAACTCGCTCGGCGCGTGAGGCTTCATGTCGAGCGTGTCGATCGTGCTGAGTCCCCCCTTCAGGAAGAGAACGATCAGCGACACGTCGTCGCGCCGATTGTCGATCCCCTTCTCCGTCGCAGCCGCCTGCCGCTGCATCAAGCTCTGCAACGTCAGCCCAAACGCACCCGCGCCGACTCGCAGGGCATCACGGCGGTTGATTCCATCGCAGTAGTCACGCATTTCAATCTCTCCGTTTACTGGGGAGTAGGTTGGTTAGTCGTTGATTCGAGAGAGGTACTTCGACGTGAGCGGCCTCAATGATATTGCCCCGCCAAACCCACGTCGGATTTCGGAGGGCCATGCCGAGCTTGTAGAGCCGACCGACTGCACGCAGCCGTTCGTCAATCGCTTCCGGCAACATGTCCGGATGCTTCGGATCGTGGGGATGAGGGTGCAGGTTCATCAGTCGGTTTCAATTGTTCGCGTTGGAACCAGCCACTTCAGCGACCGGTTTGGGCGTGGGAAATGTCACGACGCACTCTTCCACCGGCTCACCGCGCTGTGCGCGTTGCGACACGGGGCCGAGACACCTTGCGTCTCTCAGCGACATCGCCAGTTTGTAAATCTGTCCCAGGTCACGCAGGCGCTGATCGATGGCCTCCGGCGACATGTCGGGATGTTTTGGATCGGGCATCTCAAACGGCAGCTTCATGGGAGGAGTCCCAACTGTTCGAGGTCCAACAAGTCTTGTTTCCGTCCCGCCATCAATTTCAATCTCTTCAGGCCTTCGCGAGAGACGACGGTGATCTGCCGACCGTTGAAGACCTGCGTTTCGCGACCATCCCACACACCCTGAATGCTCGGCCCCACCAACAGAAGGTCCAGCGTCAGCAGATCGCGACCAACAGCCTTGGAGACGCGAACGATCTCCCAGTCGCAAATGTCTCCCTCGCCCATTGGCAGTCGTCCTCCCTCCAAAATAAATCGTCGTTGAGCCGCGACTTCCAACGTGCGGCGCTCATCGGTCGGAAGAATGAGCAAGTCGATGTCCTTCGTGAAACGAGTGTACCCGTGGATCGACAACGCGACTCCCCCGCAGACCGCGTACGGGATACCGGCGACACCAAGTGCATCAGTCAATCCGTAGAACTCGTCGTACAAATCGAGTCGATCTTCCGCCACGCGGTTCCTCCAGATCAGTGGTTGAACGCAAACTCCAAACTGTTCATCAGCGACCAGGCCAGGTCTTCGGTCGCCTTGCGGCGTTGGGAAGGCTCGGCGGTGGACAGGTGTTTCAGGCAGGCTTCGGCTTCGTCCGGCTTGGGGAGTCGGGCGAGGAACGTCAGGTAAAGTTCTTCGACCAGTCGCCGATCGTCATTCGCGAATTGAGCGGTCAGTCGGGCGAGGCGGCCGGCGTCGTGAGACAGCTTCGCTTCGAGGTTCTCCGAATTCAGCGTGTGCAGGATTTGGGCGACGTTGGGGGTCGAGACCCGTTCACACTCGCAAGCGGTCGTGCGCGTCGGGCGGCCGGTCGTGGTGAGGAAATAGTTCGTGGCCGCGCTGTCCCACAGTTGGACGGCCCGCGCACCGGCCGGCACGCCGTCGAACTTCTCGGGGATGCCGGTCGTGTCGCAGATGGCATCGAGCAGCACTTCGGCATCGAGCCGCCTCAACAAGGCGCGCGAGTAGTTCTGCTCATCATTCGCGTTCGAGGCGTTGACCTCGGTCGAAGCTTGATACGTGCGCGAGGCGACGATGAAGCGGATCAACCGGTGAAAGTCGAAGTGACCATCGACCAGTTCACGCGAGAAAGCGTCCAGCAGTTCGGGGTTCGTCGGCGGGTTGGTCGAGCGGACATCATCGACCGGCTCGACCAAACCGCGCCCCGTCAGGTGTGCCCATGTACGGTTCGCGACATTCCGCGCGAAGTACGGGTTGCTCGGCGAGGTCATCCAATCGGCGAGTACCTTGCGGCGGTCTCCGTCAGGATTCTTGTCGGGCATCGGAGTCGCGAGCGGATGCGCGAAGATCGCCTTTCCGGTGCGAGGATGATTCGTCGCGTCGTTTTTGGAGGCGAGCAGCATCTCACCGCGCGGGGTTGCCTTGAACGCGAGCGGCGTGAAGAACGACTGCATCCCGTAGTAGTCGTCCTGGCTCCAGCGGTCGAACGGGTGATGATGGCACTTGGCACAGTCGATCCTCACGCCGAGCA
>JAYUFF010000798.1:0-11076 GCA_043738825.1 Schlesneria sp. | reverse complement strand
CTTGATCTTGGGGGTAGCCACGCTCGCCAGAGCGTGGGGTCAATCCAGGGTCTCGCCCACGTTCTGGCGAACGTGGCTACGACAACAACCCCCATTCTTAGGTGCGACACAGCACTAGCAGGTGAGCGGGGCCAATCAGAATCTCGTCGCTGGCAGCGGCTTGGATGAGACTGGCTTTTGACCGGATGCCGTTTGCACTTGGTTGCCATTCCGGTCCTGCGACGCTTGATATCCGGCTGGCAAGGTTCCCGTTGCGGCCTTCGTATTCGTGGCGACATTGCTGGCCCCCACCGGTCGGGAACTGGCCGGCCATTTTGAATCCCTCGACGAACGCGAGGACACGGAGGGATCGACTCCGGGAGGCGGAGGCAGACTGTTCGACGGCCCGCTTCCGGGAGGAGCGTTCAAATCGGGATCGGCCAGAGGCACTGAATTCGGAGACCGCGTCGGCGAACCCGGCGGTGTCATCATCATTGGCCCGGTTGGCATCGTCCGGCCCGGCCACGGCGTTCCCGTCTGGACCTTGACCGAGAAATCGGGATCGCAGGCGGCACCACTCGGACACTCCGGGCCGGAACGTGGAACCTCCAACAGCCCGTGGCCGTACAGTTCGCGATCCGTCGGGAAGGTCGTCGTCATGCCGGGGCCGAGCGGCGGCAGTTGGTCTCCCTGAATCGGACTGACATACTCGGGAGTGATCATCACGATCAATTCCACTTCGGATTGATCGAACCGTTTCTTGCTGAAGGCCGCGCCAATTAGGGGCAACTCGCCCAGAAACGGCGTCTTGCTGGTACTGCCGGTGATCCGTGTGGAGATCAGGCCGCCGAGAACCAGCGTTTGACCGAATTCCATTTCCACGGTCGATTGGACTTTCCGTTTCGTTAAGCCCGGCACGATTGTCCCGTTCAAGCTGACTGAATTCGCCACGTCCTTTTCACTGACTTCGGCCGAGACCTGTTGTCGCAGCCTCGTGGGACTGATGACGATCGGCAGGGCTTCGAGAATCACACCGAACTCGCGCCATTCGATCGTGACCGTGCCCAGACTCTGCGGGACGGGGATCGGGAATTCGCCACCGTTCTCCAGCCGCGCCGCTTCACCACTGCGCGTGACCAGCACCGGCTCCGCTTGAATCTTCAGTAGCCCTTCCGTTTTGAGAGCTTGCAGGAACCCTTCAAACCCGAAGTGTTTGCCTGTGACACCGGCCGACAACGATGGCGCATTCGCTGCGCTCGGACCGATCGTCGCCGTGGGAGGCCCACCCAGCGGCGCGGTCAGTGCTGACAAGGCGGTGATCGGGCCGGGAGTACTCGCCAAGGCGAAACTGTTCGACGCCAACGCAAAGTTGAAGCCGAACTCTCGCAGTTTGGAGCGCTGAACTTCCATGATCTTGACCCGCAATTGAACCTCCTGCGGACCGCCGACGCGAATCTGATTCACGACGCTGGGCGAGTACATGTTGGCGATTTCCGTAATGCTGGCGATCTGCTGAGCCTCCGTCACCCAACCTCGCAACAGCACGGCATTGCCGCGCAGCATCGTGGCCTGAATCGCCGAGTTTGGAAACGATCGGTTGAGCACGGACTGCAAGAGTCGCGCATCGCCGGTCACGAAGACCTCGATGGTGTGAGTCAGGCCGGTCTTGTCGGTGACGACCATCGTCGTCACCCCCTCTTCGAGCCCCTGAATTCGCAGCACGTGCTTGTCGAGGGCCGTCACGCTGATGGTCTTGGGATCGAAGCCATCAACTCGTGTGAGCCACTCCTTGAACTCGACGACCTTCGCCGTCCGTTCGATCACCTCGATGGCGGTGGAGGGGGCGACAATCCTCACGGATTCTCCCAGCAGTCCACGCGGTGGAGCCTCCTGAGCGAATCCGTGGGTCGCGAACGTGTCCAGCGACATCACTGCGCCGACGAGCACCGCAGCGAACAGGCCGCGCGTGGCATCCCGAAACCGGGTCAATAGAGCAGGCATCCGTGCATCCCCCTCAGAAGTGTGGCCGCCGATCGCGGCCGCGGCTCCCGTGATAACCTCGGGCCGACCGCCCGAAACAACCGCCCGCGCGGATTGATTAAAAATTGATTCCCTGTCCATCCGTGGCGAAATCAATGTCGATTCGCAGTGGATACCAACCCGAAGCGTGAGCGAGGGACTGCGGCCCTGTTCCCTCGCTCACGCTTCGGGTTGGTGTGGCCCGGCAGATCTATTGCTGCTGCTCGCCTGGATGTGACCTCACCAGTGACAACTCCACCGAGTATTCACGCTGCTGTCGATCGAGTGCCGTCAGGGTCGTTCGGCCTTCCGTCAGCCGGACGACTCGCAAACAATCCGGCCTCACGGCCCCAATTCGAATCACGCTCGAATCGCCGCTGCGAACGCGCGTCAACCAATCGGGAAACTGAACCAGGACCGAGTCGGCATCGCGGACTTCGAGCCGCCGGGTCGCGGCCTCGATCCTGTACACGGCCTCCGACACGGGAGCCGCTGGCGTTTCCGACGCAAGTGTCCCGCAATAGGAAAAGCCGCACAGCAACACGGCCGGAAGAATCCGGCTCAGGCTGGTACGGCTTGAAATTCGAGTGTCAGGCATCCTTGCACCTCATCCTTGATTGACTGACCGCGACATCCTGGTCACGGCCGGGCGTTGTTGTTTTCGACGGGAGCGGCCTCGGGCCGACGACGCACGAACGAACTCGGGCGATGCTCGATGGGTCGCGGTGATTCCGTGGACGAATTCTTGGAGTCCGACGATTCGGCTTCGCTCTTGGGTCGCCCCGAAAAGAACTGCATCAGCGGATTCGTCCAACTGGGCTTCCCAGTCGGCGACGACGGTGTGGCGCTCGCGACCGGCTCTTCGGGCCAGGGGATCTCCTGCACCTCTTTCTGGTCACCCTGAAACACTTCGATTTTCCAGGTTCTTCGCATCGCCTGGTCACCGACATCCATCTCGGCCGGACTGGTCTGGCGCTTCACGAATGACTTCATCGAGGGCTTTGGTTTGCCTGTCACCGGTGTTTCTTCACGCGGTGCCAGGGCGGGCTTGGCCACTTCGGTGTCACCGAACAGTTTGTTCGACAGCATGCTCAAGGATTGCTCGGAAATATCTTGAGCGTTGGCGAGCGACTTGTCCGTCTTACCTCGAAGTGCCAACTGAATCGCACCATTGCTCTTCTTGTAAGCCAACTGGAGCAGTTCTCTCTGGAGCGGAAAGACCAGGAACGACACGTTCTTGGCATCCTTGGGAGTTCCCTCGGCAGAAGCCTCGGTCCCGGCAATTTTATTTCCCACGGCGATCACCTGCACGCACTGCAAGACGAGTTTGATTTCGACTCGCGTGCCCCCGCCATTTTGCGGGTACTCAATGGCGGCTGAGACATCGACAAAGCTGCCTGGTTTGAGCAACCCGCTGTGGGTCATGGTCTCCGTCACCGGGTAGGAGACGAGGGTCATGCCTTCGGGGATTTGGACTTCAATACCGTAGTCTCCCTTCTTGCCCAATTCCGTCAGGAGGATCGGCTGCCCCGGTCCCACGCGGCGTTTGAGTGCTCGTTCGGCGTAGTCCTCTTCCTTGGTGATGGCTCCCTCGGGGATGGCATCTTTCGGCCATTCCTTGAAGCCCACGTTGGTCTTGTCGAGCGGCAGACCCGGATCGATGTCGGCCTTCGCGATCAGAATTCGGACCTTGGGCTGAACGGGTTCCTTGCCGCCCGACAGCATTTGCTGAACTCCCAACATGGCCACGAGTCCGCACCCGGCGGCCACGGCCAGCAATACCAGTGATTTCGATTTCATGTCAGCAACTCCGCAGGGAAGGTGTCACGGCCAAGGGCCTTTCGTTCACGCCGACTCGTCAAATCGAGCCTCGTGGACGGACGGTGGTTGTCCACCAGAGAACGGAACATCTCAGGTCACCTCGTGCCGGTCGGTCTTCCGCAGGACGCACCGCGCCTGCTCATTCTTGATCGACCGGCAGAAGTCAAACTCTTCAGCCTTTAACGAAGATGTCGGTTGCATCGCGTGAAACGATGTTGCCGACGCGGGCAGACTTCGAGGGATGTGGCTCGGATCGCGAACTGTTTCGTCGAACCGGGCTCAAGTTTTTGAATCGTGTTGTCGAGCAGCCATCCCCACCCCCCGTGTGAGCGAGGGACTGCGGCCCGATTCCCTCACCTACGTTTCGAGTGGGCGTGAGTCGAACAATTTCTGCCGCTCGCCGGACTGATACGGGACACTCAAACAGCCCGCAGATCGAAACCTGCGGGCTGAGTCGCTTGGGATCAACTTCGCACCAATCAGATCAACCCGGCATACACGAAGTACGCGATCGAGCCGATGCAGATCGGGATGCCATAGGGCAGCAGGTACATCGTCGGCTTGCGTTCCTTCGCATTCTCGAACAGCGTGTGAGGATTGCGAACCGTCATGATTTCATAGGCAATGTGGACGAACTGTCGGACGTGGTGCTGGACCTTGCCACTGAGCGCGATCATCACCACCGCCATCAGGGCACCGACGACGACCGTCACGGCGAAGGCCCAGCAGGTCGTGGTCGCGCCGAGCCAGGCTCCGATGCCGGCCATCAGCTTGACGTCGCCGGCTCCCATCCCGCCGACCGCATACAGCGGCAGCAGGCAGAGCAAGCCCCACGCGATACCACTCAGGCTGTCGCCCGCACCGGTCCAACCCGCGGCGACGCTGTGATACAGCAGCCCGGACAAGACCATCGGAAACGTGATCCAGTTCGGCACCTTGAGCTGCTTGCCGTCGATGTACGCGGCGAAAATCAGGATCGCCGAGACCAGTTTGACTTCCCAATGCGACAGCAGGAACTGTTGCCAGTCCATGATTTCAAAGCCTTTCAAAAGGAGTGAGGGTGACGAGGTCAGGGGGCAGAGGTCAGAGGTCAGCAAGAGAACGCGCCCGCCGCTGGCGTCCGTTGGCCTTTCCTGACTTCTGACCTCTGACTTCTGACTTCTTCTTGCTCAGCCGCTCCGCTGTCCTGCGGCCAGGTTCACCAGGCAGAGCAGCAGCGTCACGCCGCTGGCCATCCATTGGAGAAGCTGGCTGCCGGACAGTTCGTACCAGTACGGAAACATGATCGATCCTTGTCTGACCCGCTCACCGGGGGCGCTTGCGGAAAGAGGTCGTCCAGCCGGAGATCGCTCTCCAACTGGACGACCGTCTCGAAGTCCACATCTCGCGGAGGGCGAGATTAGAGGTTCAACGCCGCGTTGGCGGCGGTGAACTTGGCCTTGGCACTCGTGCCGATGCTCTGAACGGCACCGATGCAGACGATGACGATCAGGGCGAGCATGATCGCGTATTCGACGGCGGTCGGACCATCTTCGGACACCAGGAAATTCTTCACACTGTTCACAAACTTGGTCATCATATCCCTCTCTGTTTGAATAGGCCGCGTCCCGCACCAGAGACCTCGGCGACTATCGAATGAGACATCCGTGCGATCGTCGCTACATCGCGCGGTCACGAACGTCTCTGCACCCCCCATCGGAACCGACTTGAGGTCGGATCGGCGTCGCGGCCGGTGTGATTCCGAAGAAACTCACCGCGACACAACAGACCGACATCAGCAACCTAGGTCATGGGTGAGCGTCGTCAATTTTTTTATGGCGAGAAAATCTGAAAAGACCGACCAGACCGCGCCCTGCCACCAGAAACGCCTGTGCGCTCACGCCGGGCGAGGAGTTGGCAGAAATGGCCCCGGAGGAGGGGCAAGTGGGCTGAAGTCCGGCTTAGTGCTGTGTCACAGCTTGATCTTGGGGTAGCCACGCTCGCCAGAGCGTGGGGTCAATCCAGCGTCTCGTCCACGTTCTGGCGAACGTGGCTACGACAACAACCCCCATTCTTAGGTGTGACACAGCACTAGCCGTGTTCGCCAGGCTTCCTGCCGGCAACGCACCTCGGAAAGCAGTCCGGCTTTCGGAAAAGCCGGACTGCGAGATGGTTATCGTGAACCACGCAGCCGGGGATCGGCGGCGTCTCGCAGGGCTTCGCCGACCAGGTTGTAAGACGTAATCGTCACGAAGATTGCCAACCCCGGAAAGTGGATCAGCCACGGAGCACGCAGCAATGCCTGACGTCCGTCTGCCAGAATCCCACCCCACGAAGGTGTGGGCACGGTGATGCCCAATCCGAGAAACGACAACGCGCTTTCGGTGAGGATCGCGCCGGCCACTCCGAACGTCGCCGAGACCAGCACCGGCGCGAGAGCGTTCGGCAGGACGTGACGAAAGATGAGCCGCAGCGGCGAGTATCCCAGTGCTCGGCCCGCCAGCACGAATTCCTGATCGACCAGGCGCAGGAACTCGCCTCGCACCAGCCGCGCGATCCCCGTCCAACCGGTCAGCCCGATGACGACCATGATGTTGAACAGGCCCGGCCCGACCATCGCGACAATTGTCAGGATCAGGAAGAACGCGGGAAAGCAGATCACCACCTCGATGATCCGCGACACCACCAGATCGCACGCGCCCCGGAAGTACCCGGCCAGCGAACCGATCACGATGCCGATGGAAACGTAAATCGCCACCGCCACGATGCCGACCGCCAGGCTGACTCGCCCACCCCAGATCATGCGGCAGAGGATGTCGCGGCCCAGTTCGTCCGACCCCAGCCAGTGCGGGCCGCTCCACACCGAGAGTGGCTTCGCGGCGGAAGCGGCCTTGGCCTGCTTGTACCAGGCCGGAGCCTGCGTCTTCCCCGCGAGATCGTTCTCATCCAAACCGAACGCGACCGGCGGCCAGATCACCGATTGAAAGACTACGCCAGCCTTCTTCTCTGCATCCTCACTGGCCAACACGCCCGACTTGTAGTTGGTCCGATCGACTCGCTGCGGAACCACGCACCACCACGCGAGACCGCACACCAGCGGCAGGCCCACGAGTATCGCGGCGTACCACCACGAATTGGCCCCGTCACCCGAGCGACCTCCCCAACAACGGAGCATCCGACTCCAGATCGGCCACGACAGGACCAGCAGATTCGCCACCAGAAACGCGATGTCGCTCCAAATTAAAGAGGTGAGCACCGGCCAGTGCGAGCGAGTCACCAGCGTCACGTCGCGTCCATCGAACTCGGAACGCAGTTCGCGTTGCAGCGTTTTCAGTTCGCCGATGGCTTCCTTCAAATCGGCGGTGAGAATCGACTGGCCGACGCGCCGACCGAGGTCGCGCAACTTGGCGGACTTCTCCGGCGGAAGGGCCGACGACATCAGATCGACCTGCAACCGAGCCGCCTTCGCCAGATCCTCGATCTTCGACTGATCGAGCTGCAAGTGACCCGGACGCTCCGAAGCGTCCGGGTCACTCTTCGAGCGAACTTCGATCAACTGGCCGATCGCTCCGCGCAGAGTTCTCGCCGCCTCCTGGTACTCGAACCGGTTGAAGCCGACGTAATAGATCGGTCGGTCATTAGCCAGCAGCGGGGCGAAGATGCTGACCGTCACCAGACACAGGATCACAAGCGATGCGGCCACGGCCAGACGGCGTTTGCAAAACTCGCGCGCGATCAATTCCCACTGGCTCTGCCCGCGCGGGATCGTCGCGCTCTTGTCATCCTTCGTTGTCGCACTTGCCACGGATTTCCCTTCCGACATCGCACGAATCGCATCGCAAACTGGAGGCTCTTCCAAGTGGGCCGCATGGTAGCAGAGTCGTTCCGCGAATCGAACGCCGCCAAACTCCGAAAGATGTCTGAAGTGGGACGAGGCGGCTATACTCCCGCCGCCCGCTCCATCCCCGATCTGTTCACCGCTGAAGTGCCACGACTCGCATGACCTATCGCAACATCAAACGCCTGCTCGGTGAGACCAGTCTCGAACGGAAGTGCCGCCTGCTGTTTGGCGGTGGCCTGCTGTTGTTGATCTCCGGCAGCTTCTGGATCTATGCGCGACAAATGCAGAAAGTCGTCTTCGTGCAGAACGTGGACCGAGCACGTTCATTCGTGGCTCGGGTCATCATCGAGAAGCACGCCACGCTGTTTGAACGCAATTACGGCGAAGAGCCCAACATCGAACGGATGTCGCGAGACCTCGAACCCGAGGAGAGCAAAGAGACTCAGTGGGCCTTGCTGACCGACAACCCCACCAAGGGAACCGCCTCTTCGCGTCCCCTCGACCTGTACGACTACGCGGCGATTTCGCACTTTTCCAAGGACCGGACCGAGTTCATTCCGCGGGATCGCAAGCAGTTTCGTTTCTACGCGGAAGTGCGTGCCACCGAATCGTGCCTCAGTTGCCATCGCGATCACAACCATCAGCCGGAATTGGCCTTGGACGACCGGCTGGGCTTCGCCAAAATTTCGTTCCCGCTTGAAAAGACCTACCGCTCGCAGGCGTGGAACAATGCCATCCTGCTCTCGACCGCGATCGTCACGGCCTTTCTGGCGATGCTCGCCGCCTACGCGATCGTCCGCTATGTGATCGTCAAGCCGGTGCTGCACCTGAAGGAGGTCAGCGACGCCATCACGCGCGGCGACCTCGACCAACGGGCCGACATCCGCACGGGGGACGAGTTCGAAGAACTCAGTCACGCCTTCAACCGGATGCTCCGCCATCTGACCACGGTGCAGGAAGACCTGAAGAAGCTGAACAACGGTTTCGAGTCGAAGGTCGATGAACTGGCTCAGGTCAATCTGCGACTGTACGAGATGAACAACCTCAAGAACGAGTTCCTCGCCACGATGAGCCACGAGTTGCGCACGCCGCTCAATTCGATCCTCGGCTTCAGCGACGTGCTGTTGTCGAACATGCAGGCTCTGAACGACAAGCAGCGTCGCTACGTCGGCCACATCCAATCGTCGGGCCGCACGCTGCTGAACCTCATCAACGACGTGCTCGATCTGGCCAAGATCGAAAGCGGCAAGATGGAGTTGCATCCCGTCGAGTTGTCGCTGGCCGACCTGATCGAACGGACGGTCGGATCGATGACGGCGCTGGCCGACAAGAAAAACATCGAACTGAACTGGCAGATGGACCCGGACGTACCGGTGCTCTTGCAGGATCTCGGCAAGCTGCAACAAATCTTGAGCAACCTGTTGTCGAACGCGGTCAAGTTCACTCCCGAAGGGGGGCGCGTTCAGGTCCGGGCCGAACTGCGCGACGCGGGCCGCTTCGCACTCATCGTCGAAGACTCCGGCATCGGCATCCCGCTCGAAGACCAGGAGCGCATCTTCGAGAAGTTCCGGCAGGGGGCTTCGCTCTCGGGACAGCGCGACACCCTGACGCGCGAGTACGAGGGGACCGGCTTGGGACTGTCGATCACCAAAGAGTTGTCCAAGCTGCTGGGGGGAGAGGTCCGCGTCCAGAGTGAGTTTGGCAAGGGAAGCATCTTCATTGTCGATCTGCCGCTCCGCGCCGAATCGCTCACGCCCCCTCCCGAGTCCCGCACGAAGCCCGTTGCCGAAGCGGTCGATCTGCAATCGGAACGCCCCTCGTCCATCACGCGCCCGCCGAGCGGGGATCGTGCTTCGTAGGCCGGACCCCCTGGTCCGGCCGGATCGGGGGGTTCGGCCCACGTTGGATCAGGGCGATCGGCTGTTTCAATTTGGGGTGCCACGGTTACGGAGCTTCGACGTGGCCGTGTGAGGACGTGAAGGCGGATTCCCAATCTCACGGCCACGTCGAAGCTCCGTAACCGTGGCACCCAAGACCCCTGAGACAACAAGGCGATGGCCCTGACATTGAGTTGCGGCCGATTGACCGTTCCAAACCGGACTCGCATAATCGGCCGACGTTGGCGGTGGCAGCGGGCAGACGGACTTCATCCTCACAACACTCTTCAATGGTGAGTCAGCATGGCGGGCTGGTTGAGTCGAGCGACCGATGCCTTTCGCAAGGAGGCTGCTCCCGCGCCCGAACCGTATGAGGTCGGCTGCGATTGTGGCGGTCGAGTCGCTGGCGAGCGATCCCGCACGGCGCAACGACCGCCCTGCCCGTCCTGCGGTCGTCTGATTTTTGTGCTCCCGACAAACGTCTATCCTCGCCCGGTGAAGCCCGACTCAAAGAAGGCCGCTCCCCAATCGGCGACCGCCAAGTCGGCCGCGAAACATCGGGCCTCACTGCCAGAATTCACGGTGCCGAAACCGCCGTCGTCGGCCAAGCCGAAGGTCGAGCAGAATGAAGCTGCCTCGCGCGGTGATCGTTCCGGAATTGCGACCGAAGCGCGAGAGAAGCGACTCACACCGTTTCGGCTCACCGTGCTGGCGATGGTGGTCGTGTGCGGTCTGACCGGTTGGGGGCTGTGGCATCGGCATCGAGTCGAATCGGCCAAGTCCATCGTGGCGAAGGCCACGGAGGCGGGGATGCAGGCGTTGCAGGACCGGGACTTCAGCACGGCGGCCCGCGAGTTGGAGCGTGCTCGCCAAGCGGTCGATCTGCTGAAGCGAACCGACGCCGAAGCGCAAGCGGTTCGTCTCCTGTGTCGCGAGGCCATCGCCGCGAGCGGTCTGGCTCACGATTCGCTGTTTGAACTGCTTCGTAAATCGATGGTCGAGATCAAACCGGAAGATCAGGAAGCGACGCAGTTCAATCGCCTCTACCGCGGGGCCTGGGTGCTGTTCGACACCACGGTTCTCGTTCCCGAGGACAGTCAACAACCCTGCACGCTCGACATGCCCGTGTTCTATCGCGGCCAACTGGTCCGCATCGAAGTCAACTTCACCACGCTGCGACAGGCGGCGGGGCAGGCTCACAGCGGCGAACCGGCGCGCGTGATCTTCGCGGCTCAGTTGGAGCGGCTCACGCCCTCCGCCGCCCCACAATCCCCGGCGGTGCTCACGCTGAAAGACCAGTCGGCGTTTCTCTGGACGAACTACGACAACTACGCGGCACTGGGCTATCACGAGGAGCGTGCCGAGGAATTGAAGGCGACTCGCGCACTGCTCGAACGCCAGCTCGAAGTCATGCAGGAGATGAAGTGATTCCATTCGTTCGACTGCTGCGTTCGATCGTGGTGCTGCTGTCTCTGCTGGCGCTCGCACCGACGGCCTTCGCCGCCGAAAGCGTCTGGTCGGTCGAGACTCTCAACTCGCGGAAGGCCGAGTGGGACCAGC
>JAYUFF010000797.1:0-4191 GCA_043738825.1 Schlesneria sp. | reverse complement strand
TCCGCACAATGGCTGGGCTTTCAAGTGGTTTGCGGGGCGAGCCGAATACGTGGCCTTCAAGGATTGCCCGCAGGATGCCGTCGGAATCGTCGAATGGAACCGCCGCCTGAACTTCCTGGCGAAGTGGTACGAGGACCAGTACCAGGACAAGTTTTACTCTGCGGACGAACTGCGCGACCTGTGTCGCGAGACGGGCATCACGCACCTGTTGACCGACCGGCTGGGGCCGTTGGAATTGGAACCGGTCTATCGCAACGAAACGTTTCAGGTGTACGACCTCTCGTCGCTCGATTGAATGCACTCTTTTCGTAGGCCGGACTCCTTGATCCAGCCTACAGCCCGCAGCGGGAAATAATTGCCCGGCCACACCAACCCGAAGCGTGAGCGAGGGCGGTGGTCCGATTCCCTCGCTCACGCTTCGGGTTGGTGTGGGTCGAGCGATTCCTGCCGCTCGCCAGATCGCAAGAAAGCCTCGTCGCCATTTCCTCCAATTTTCGCGATAGGTTTTGGCGCGGCGTCCGTATCTCTCTCCAGAGGCTCCAATGGACAGCGTTCCGCCGACACAACCGACTCTGCTCGTTCGCATTCGTGATGCTCGCGATCAGGAGGCGTGGGGGCGGTTCGTCGATCTCTATGGACCGTTGGTCTATGGGTTTCTCAGCAAGCGCGGGTTGCAGGATGCCGACGCGGCCGATTTGACCCAGGACGTGATGCGGCAGGTCGCGCTGGCGGTTCACAGTTTGGAATACGACCCCCAGCGAGGCTCGTTTCGCGGGTGGCTGTTTACCGTCGTGCAGAACCGGTTGACCGACCACTGGCGGCGCGAAGGCCATCGTGAGCGAGGGGCCGGCGACACGGACACTCAACAACAATTGAACGAAGTCCCACAGCCGGGCGGACTCGATGCCAGCGCGCAGTGGGACGCGGACTATGAACGACAGCTCTTCCAGTACGCGGCCAACATTGTGAAGCAGGACTTCACCGATTCAACGTGGCAGGCGTTTTGGAAGACGGCGGTCGATGGACGGCCAGGCAAAGAGATCGCCGAGGAACTGGGAATGACCGTCGCGGCGGTGTACCTCGCGAAGGGGCGCGTCATGACGCGGTTGAAGGAGCAGGTGAAGTTGTTGGTGGGTGAGGAGTGAACGAGTGGCGCGACCAGTCGCGGTTTGAATTGATGGTCAGAGGATTTCAGCCTCGAAGAGGCGGCAGCGAATAGCCTGCGGCGTGAGCCGTGGGATCGGAGTCAAACATTGGAACAAGCCCCGAAGGGGCGGCAGATTCAGGGCCGTGTTTCGTCGTCATTCACTTCAATCTGCCGCCCCGTTGGGGCTACCGAGTTCGGGTCATGCCCCACCCACGGCTGACGCCGTGGGCTATTCGCTGCCGCCTCTTCGAGGCTGAAGACGAATTCCAAAGTGCGACCCCGGTTCAAAAAGAACGGGCAAGCGAGACGCTTACCAGCCTGTTGAAAAAGGTAGGACGGGCACTCTTGCCCGTCGGTTTTCAAGCTGAAAGACGGGCAAGAGTGCCCGTCCTACAGGGTTATTCAACAGGCTGTTACCCTACGAAAGAGGCAGGCCATCATGACCGAATCACAATCCGTCTGTCCGACATCCGAGCAACTGAAGACTCTGCTCGACGGGTCGCTCACCGAACCCGACCAGACCGCGCTGCAAACGCATGTGGATGGATGTCCCTCGTGTCAGCAGGCTCTTGAGCGGCTGGTCGCGGGGACCGAGTCGTGGGATGCGGCGGTCGGGCATTTGCGGGACGAGACAACTCAGCCGGACGGCGCGGTTCTGGCTGAGGCTCTTCAGCAGATGAAGCGCGATGAGTTCGTCGAAGCCGCGTGGCAGGGAGCTGCATCGGCAGCGAACTCATCCACGGGACCGCTCGATTTTCTGGAACCTTCGGACCAGCCCGGTTCAATTGGAAAACTCGGTGTGTACGAGGTCTCGGAAGTTGTGGGGCGAGGCGGGATGGGCGTCGTCCTCAAGGCGTTCGATCCGTCGTTGCATCGCGTTGTCGCGGTGAAGGTGCTCGCGCCGTATCTGGCTCACAACCCGCTGGCTCGCAAGCGATTCATTCGTGAGGCGCAGGCCATCGCAGCGGTCAGTCACGATCACGTCATCACGATCCACGCGATCGACGAGTCGGCCGAACAACCCAAAATTGTGATGCAGTTCATCTCCGGAATGTCGTTGCAGGAGAAGCTCGACACGGAAGGATCGCTCGACCTCAAGGAGATCCTGCGCATCGGGATGCAGACCGCGTCGGGGTTGGCTGCGGCGCATGCTCAGGGTCTCGTCCATCGCGATGTGAAGCCGTCAAATATCCTGCTGGAGAACGGCATTCAGCGCGTGAAGCTGACCGACTTCGGCCTCGCCCGAGCGGTCGATGATGCCAGCCTGACACAGAGCGGTGTGATTGCCGGGACGCCGCAGTACATGGCTCCCGAACAGGCCAACGGCGACGCGGTCGATCACCGCGCGGACCTGTTCAGTCTGGGCAGCGTGATGTACGCGATGTGCGTCGGCCACTCGCCATTCCGCGCCAGCACGACGATGGGAGTCCTCAAGCGAGTCTGCCACGACCCGCCGCGCCCGATCCAAGAACTCAACCCGGACATCCCCGAGTGGCTCTGCGCGATCGTGATGAAGCTGCTGTCCAAGCCGCGTGAGGACCGCTTCCAAACCGCGAAGTCCGTCGCTGAGATCCTTGAGAAATGGCTGGCTCACGTCCAACAACCGTCGGTCGTGCCGAGGCCGGGCACCGTCGATCAACCCTCAAGTAAGCAGTCGCATCGAAGCGCAACCGCCCGCACTGAGTCCTCCTCGGCCTCCGCCTCATTACGTTCAACTCCGCGATCCACGAACGACCTCTTTGCCTCGACCATCTTCTTTCAGCCGATCTCAGCCCGTTGGCTGTTGTTCTTCCTGTTGACGGGAATGACAGTCGTGTTTGCGATGGCGCAGGCCAACCACGCGAGGATCGAAGAGGCTCTGATGGTGAGCGTTCTGGGGGGGATGTTCGTTTGCTTTTGGGGATTGCTCCTCGCGGCGCTGGTTCGTTTCGTCTGGGCCAACGTCAACAAACCGGCTCCTTGGACAGCGAGTTCTGCGGGCGATGCCGCTCAACCTGCTGATGACTCTCATCGCCTTCAGCCTCATCCCATCTGGCGTCTTCCGCCCGAGAGCCTCGCGATGCTGGCGGCATTCGCCGCACTCCTGATGGTGAACAACATCCTGTTCGCGGCGATTGTCGCGATCGTCGTGTGGCGGATCGCGACACACTATGCCCGCGCCGGGAATCCGACATCGGCCGTGCTGTCCGATGACGGGGCGACTCACATCAATGCCGGTGCCGCCCCCAATTCATACGCGGCGCGATTCCAGTCGGCGTTGCGTCTCCCGGCCATTGGGCTGCTACGCTTGGCCGAGGCGATCGGAGGCGTGTTCGACCTCGAAGCGACCGAACGGAACCGTCTGTTGATCGCCATCGGTTGGTGCTTCGCCGGTGGGATGGACCTGATCGGTTCGACGGCCTGCGCCCTCGATCTGATGACTCCTGCACCGAAGAAGGTCTGGATGGTGTTTCTGATGGGACTGTGGTTCGGGCTGAGCTTGCTGTCGTTCGCCGTCGCGCAGTGTGTCTACGTCCGTCAGAACTTCCACCACGTGCGACTAGCCTCGGTCATTGGTTTGCTTCCGGTGTCGTTTGGAGCCTTCGTCCGAATCCCGCTGAGCGTCATCACGCTGCTCTGGCAACTCGCTCCGTCGATGAGAGAGTCCTTCGCGACAACCCCGTGGCCGGAGACCGATCTCGGCCGGTTGCTCGTGGGTCAACTGAGTCAAACCATGCGGCGATGGCTGGGGACGTTTGGCCGCATCGCCGCGTGGTCGGCACTGTGCTTCATCGTGAAGATCCTGACGCTCGCCTGCTACGTGATCCCGTTCGGGCCGTCGGACTATCAGGTTGACGATGCCTCGGCACAGACCGTCATGTCGAAGGGCGATGTCCCTCAATTCGGCTTCTCGATGATGGCCACGGGGACTGGCCGCACCTACGGCCTGCTGCCGCCCAGTCACGTCTATCTGCGTGACACGATCCTGCTCACGGCCATCTCAGGCCATCTACCTGCCATCACGAACCGTCCGCAGTTGATACCCGGCTTCCAAATCCGTCTTG
>JAYUFF010000796.1:0-4192 GCA_043738825.1 Schlesneria sp. | reverse complement strand
GGGTAGTCGATCTTCATTCGGTCGCGATGAGCAAGGAAGCCGTCTCATCAAGGCACGCGGTTTAGTGCGGCTCTTCCAGCTCAGTGCTTCTCGATCGGTGGCCCCATCGGATCTTTGCGTTCGGTGATGACGGGGCAGTTGAGAGCCATCTCGGCATTCAGCGCCGTGTAGTCGGCCCATTCAGCGGGCAGGTTGTCTTCGAGGAAGATGGCGGCGGGCGGGCACTCGGGCACGCACGCCTCACAGTCGATGCACTCATCGGGGTGGATGAAGAGCATCGCTTCTCCCTCGTAGAAGCATTCGACGGGGCACACCGTCACGCAGTCGGTGTACTTGCAGTTGAAGCAGGGTTCAGCGACGACGTGCGTCATATCCGTTCTTTCCTGTCTGAGTTTGCGGGAGGAGGATTCGGGGTTGCCAGTGAGCGTTGTGAGGTGGAGTTCGATCTGCCGGATTGTGACGATTGGTGGGCGGCGACCGTCAGTGACAATCGAGTGACCGGTTTCAGCCAGTTGGATTGATCTGATCGAGTTGAACAGAGCCAGCGATCCGATGAAACCGACGAAATCTTAGGCCCACTCCGAAAGAGCGTCAAGAAATGTCGGGAGAGATTCTCGGCGACGGGAATGTGCCACAGTCGGGGCGCTTAAACGGCCGACTCTGTGAGGACGGGTGAGAATCACCTTGCCCGGCCTGCCAACGGGGAATAGAGTTGCGGTGGATTGGATGTCGGGGGCAGCCGTGTTCGTTCGGGCGACGATTCACGTCCGGCACTGACGCGGGCCTCGCTCTTCTCGTCATGACTGACAGGTGTGATTGTGGCATTGACCGATAATGATCGCAGCCTGCTGAAGAACTGCCTCGACCGGGAACCCGGTGCGTGGAAAGAGTTCGTCGATCGATTTGCCGGCGTCTTCGTCCAGGTCATTCACCACACCGCTCAGTCCCGCAGCGTGCAACTGTCGGCTCATGACGTTGACGATCTGGCGGCGGATATTTTTCTGGCTCTGGTCGCGAATGACTTCGATGTCCTGCGGCGGTTTCGCGGCGAGAGTTCGCTGGCGACGTACTTGTCGGTCATCGCGCGGCGGATCGTCGTGCATGAGATCACTCGCCAGCGCATGTCCGAGGCGATGGGACACGTCAAGGCGCACGGGGCCGCGCTGGAGCAAGCCCATGCCAGTGAGTTCGATGGTTCGATGCGAATCGAGAACCGTGAACTGGTGGAGCGCATGCTCGACGGCCTCGTCGAGACCGAGTCCGCCATCGTGAGGCTGTTCCACTTGGAAGGCCGCTCGTACCGCGAGATCAGTGCGGGGCTGGGCGTCCCCGAGAACTCGATCGGCCCGACGCTCAGTCGCGCTCGCGAGAAGCTGCGACAGAGCGCAATGGCGTCATCGGTCGAGTGAGTTCTGCGCACTCGAGTCGCACACGCACGCGCGACTCGTTCGTTTGAGAGTCTGCACGAGACGTGGCGGTTGACCCAAGAGTCGCGAGAAAATTGGGTCGCGTCGTTTGCGGATGCTGCGACCTCTCGATAAGGTGTCGCCGTTCAAGATCGATCCGTCAGTGAGCGAGTTGGATTTCTCGCACGGACAAGACGGGTCGTTGCAGATACGCAGGGTCGAGGCGACGAGTCCCGACTTGTTGAGGAGGCCGATTCCGCGAGAGGATGTTTCGACATCCGGCGAGTGCGGAGGAGGACGAACATTCAGGGACGATCCTTCGGCATGGAAGCCGACTTTCTTTCTTGAGCCACCCGGCTTCGCAAAAGCCCTCTTGCGTGTGCGGCTCTCTCCCGAAGACGTGTGCTTGGCAATCGGCCTTCACACTTCGTCGCCTCAAGGCGTCCCTTCACCGCGATCCCGCTCGAACTCCAGCAACACATGCCCTTCGGGGAGCTGATCGCGGTCGGCCGAGAACTCTTTCGGGCGAGGCAGCCCCGGCTTGGCGAACTCGATCTTCAGCCGGTCGCCCTTCAGTTCGTAGATGCCGAACTGCTGGTCGTCCTTCCTGTCCTTGTCCACCAATGTGATCTGCTTCGGTGTTGTGGACTCGTCGATCACGTAGCTCCGTGGATTCGTGCCGAACCCTACGAGACGGATGATTTCATCTTGAGACGCCCGTGGCCCTGAAAATTCAACGACGCGGCCGACCCTCATCCTAATTCCTTGGATTGGCTGGCTGGGCTGCGAGGAGGTCAGTTTCCAAATCGTCGTGAGATGACAAAAGTCGCTCAACACTTGCGGCGTTTCGGAGTCAGTGCTGTCAGCCGTTTCACCGATCGCGAGCAGTGTGCCGTTGACTTTGGCGAACATCCAATGCCGTTCATTCAGCACACCATCGCCACCTGTTTTTACGGGAGAGATGGAGAGAAACTCTTTCAAGATCGGCGCGGCTGGCTTGGCTCTAGGGCCGATTTTCTGAAGAGCATCGAGGACGATTTGCATTTGCGATGCCCAGGTACTGTCTCGGAAGCTGCTGTCTTTGCCGGCTGCCGCAGTGCGATCGACATCGTCGTGTGTTTTCCAAACGGTCACCAAGCGTTCGATCAACTTCGGAACGGTTGGTGACGCAGCGGGGCCGAGGGTTCCCAAGACCTTCACGAGGTAGTCGGGGTTCTTGTCCATGTGCCTCCCAAGGATCGTCACGACCTCAGGAACTTCGTCCACACGTTGGCGAGTTTGAAGCGATTGCCACGGTTCGCCGAGGCTTTCTGTCCAAGATTCGAGGCCTTGTTTTTGTTGAACTGTTTTGGGTCCGGCGATGTTTTCCTCCACGGCCTTCTCATAGCCCTTCAGGACGAGCGGGCGCAGGCCCTCGAAGTCGTTGATCGGCTTGTTTGAGACGAGCCAGATAGCCGTTGCGGCGACGGCCAGTTCTGAATTGAACTCCTTGGAAGCCGCGTCGTGCCGAACGAGCGCCGCGATGAACGCGGGCATTCGTGACCGCAACGACTCGACCGTTTTGGGATGTGAGATCATGAGAGCGGTCAGGAACCCGCAGACAAACTTCGGGGACTCGACAAAACGGGGGGCATCCACGTAGGCCAACAGTTCCTCCGCGATTGCTTCCGTTTCCTCACCGATGTCTCTGTTCAACATTTTCCGCAGAGCCGCCTGACCACTCGACCAGATCGTGTTCCGCTCAATCTCGGGATCCGTCGCATCGAACAATCGAGCCCCAGCGATGATGGCCCGCACGATCCGCCGCTCGTCCCCCTTCGCCGCAAGCCGCTGACACGCCTCCATCGCAGCGGCCAGCTTCTCCGGCTTCCGCTCCGTTTCCAGCATCTTCAACCACTGGGAATACGGCGTGCCGTCGAAGGTTGGTTCGGCGAGTGAGGCTGCTACTGGACGGGCTGCTGTAGGGTGGGCATCGCCCATCATCTGGTCTTTGCTGCTGAAAAGGCGCGGCCCAGCATCAGCTTGGTGGGCAGTGCCCACCCTACGGGAAGCGTCTGTGTTGGAGACCTCGTTCACCTTGGGTTCGTCCCAGCGCAGGTCGGCGTTGGGGTCGAGGAGGTCTTGGAGGCGCTGCCTGATGACGGTGGCTTTGTTTTCCTGACGGCGGCGATGAGTGACGCGGAGTTTGTCGAGGCGCTGGCCGAGGACGTCGATCTCGCTCTGGCGGCGCTGTTGCCGCTGCTCGAAATGCCGCTCGGTCAGTTGTTCCATCTGCCGCCGCAACGCCGGTTGTTCATCGAGCTTCGCCGTCCGGAACTTCGTCGCCAGTTGACGGGCCTCCCGATCCATCGCCGCCTCCTGCACATCAGTCGGCGCGGTCGGGGCAACTGCGGGTGCCGGCGTCACTTCTCTCGAAGCGATTCCCGTCATGGTCCCCGCCGCCTCGCGTGCCGTCGATTTGGTTGAACCCGCCTGCGGTGGAGTCGGCTTTGTCGGCAGCTCGGGCGTCATCTGGTAGAGGACCTTCGCGTACGAAGTGTTTGCAATGTCATAGACCTGTTGAGCGTATTCAACTCGCGAGAGATGACCGCGCAGTACGGCCGCGTTATTCATTGGCAACACATGCACCTCAATGTGTTCCTTGGGATAGAGCCGCGCCAGGATTTCGCGCAGTCCGTGAGGATCGACTCCGATGGGTTCCAACTTATCGGCAACGGGCGCGACTCGATTCGTGGTGTCGCCGTTTACCGTCATCTGGTTCAGCACATTGGCACAAAGGGACCGCG
>JAYUFF010000795.1:0-4192 GCA_043738825.1 Schlesneria sp. | reverse complement strand
CACGTCGAGACTCCGTGACCGTGGCACCCAATACCCCAGATTCAACAAGGCGATGGCCCTGTCGTGAGATCGCCCTCGCTCACGCTGCGGGTTGGTTTTTGAAAACGCCTCTTGTGTTTTGTCACAGCTTGATCTTGGGGGTAGCCACGCTCGTCAGAGCGTGGGGTCCATCCCGCGTCTCGCCCACGTTCTGGCGAACGCGGCTACGACAACAACCCCCATTCTTAGGTGCGACAAAACACTAGTGATATCTCACGCGGCCATGAATGAGACGCTTCCATGTTTAGCCGCAACGCCAACGGCGTGGGAGCGGACGCGGGCGAACCGTAGATCGCACGCACGCCGTTGGCATTGCGGCTAAACGTCTCACATCAGGCCGCGTTGGGTAGAACCACAACTCACCGTTGCAACTGTGCCGGCTTGGCGAGTGGTTTGGGTTTTGGTAGCGGGGCGAGGGTTTCGCCTCCGGCGCGGATGACTCCGGTGCCGTCGGGGAGTGCGGTCATCAAGACCTGTTGGATTCCCTCGGCGTTGACGAGGGAGACGCCGCTGCCGAGGGCTTGTTCGCCGTCGAGGACGAACATGCGGGCGCGACTGCGGCCTTGGCTGTCGAAGAGGACGACCTGCGGTTCGGTGTGTGTGCCTCGCAGGCGGACGGTCGGAGTTCCCTCGGGATCGAACAGGGTGACTTCGGGCGCGTCGCCGCCTCCCGCCATTTGCAGCCGCAGGCTTTGGTCGGCGTCGTAGAGCGAGATGGTTGGTCCCTTGTCCTCGATCCGAAACCGGAGCCGTTTGATACCACGGCTGTCGGTCAGGACGAGCGAAGGTTCATCGTTGCCCGCCGTGAACAGGCCGCGCACTCGCCCGGCGCTGTCGGTGAGCATCAGCGTTTCGGTTTCCAAGATCTGAGGTCTGCCGGGCATCATGCCGATCGCGGCAGCGACGCACGCCAAAAGTGCCGAAGCTGCCAGACCGAAACGTAACCGCCGTTCCCTTCGTTCCAAGTGATACAACCTGTCTTGCAGGTGCTGCAAATTCATCGTCTTCGTCCTCTCGCATTGCATGGCGAGTGGTGGAATTCCGATAGATCATTTCGGGATTCGGGAACGGGTGAACCAGCCATGCGTGTTTGGAACCTAGTTGACTCGAATCGTTGCGTAAAGATCAATTTCGTCGGCACACGGCAGGGACGCCGCAGGCGTTCCCGTTGAGTTTGCGACGCATCGACAGCCGTTCGCACAGGAAACGCATCATGTTATCGCCACGGAGTTGGATCGTGCGCCGCAGCGGGACACTGACCTCGCTGGCCTTGTGTGCTTCGAGTTTCTCGGTCTCGGCCCAAGACCACTGTGCGGCTCCAGGGCCGTGTTACACGTGCGCACCCAACTATTCGTGTGCGCCCAACTATTCGTATGCGCCGGGTATCTCGCACGCACCGGCCCAGGCACCCGCTTCGCCGCAGCATGTGACAGTGCAGCGGGCGGTCATCGAGCAGCATATTGTCATGGTCCCCGTGATGACGATGACGATGATGCCTCAAGTCCAGCATCGTCAACGCATCATCAACGAGCTGGTTCCGGCCGCCCCCGCCGCAGCACCTCAGGCGGCACCTTTTATACCTCCCGCTCCGGCGGCGGAATTGCCCGCTGCGGCACCGCAGGCCGCACCGCAAATGTCGTTGGGTAGAGACTGTGCCGGCAGCCCCTCGACTCAAATGGCGCTCGTCGCGGCCCTCATGATGAACAATCGGACGCAGGCCGGTGCGCGGGCTCCGGCGTCAACCTCACCCGAATTGTGGGATCGGGTTGCTCGGTTGGAAAGCAAAATGGACAGGTTGATCGAGGTCTTGGAAAAGAAGCGGTGATGGAGTTGGATGCGGCGGTGGTGAACTTCTACATGTTTCGGTGTGAGTGACTCTAACAACTACTGGTTGACCAGCGATTCGACTCGACCAAGGCTGGGAGAGGCTGGAATCGGCTGAACCTTCAGATTGGACTATCAAAATGCCACGGAAGGCAATTGCACTGCTGCCATTGTTGTTTGCGGTTGGATGCCACCACTTCCAACGCTGCGACAATTGTGATCGTTGCGAGCGACGTGAACGGCGAGCGTCCTGCAAGCGCGAGTGCTGCGAAGAGCGTGAGGCTTGTGCAGCTCCGGCATCTGCCCCCGCAGCGGCACCGGCAGCCGCGCCGATGGCGATGGCCCCGCAAGCTCCCATGATGGCCGCCCCGATGATGGGGATGCCGATGATGGCCCCGCAAAGTCAGGAGATGACCGGTGCCCTCACTTGGGGTAAGAAACAAATCACATTGCCGACTCTGAAGATGGTTGCCGTTCCCAAGCCGCAACAGGCTCAGATGGTGACGATCCAGCAGTCCCCCATGATGATGGCACCGCAGATGATGTCGCCGCAAATGATGGCACCGCAGATGATGATGTCTGCTCCGGCAGCCGCTCCGTCGTGTCCGTCCACGGATGCTGCGAACCTGCAACTGTTGCAGGCACTGATGCAGGCCAGTCATCAGCAGAACGCACCCGCTGCCTCTCCGTCCGCCGATGAGGCCGAACTCGAAGCGCGAGCCAAGAAGCTCGAACAGAAACTCGATGCCCTGACGAAGGCGTTGGAAAACGGACAATAGATTCCACGTCGTTCGACACTCCGACAGTCGTCCAGCGATCGAATCACAAGCCCCGGACTTGTCTCAAGTCCGGGGCTTGTCGTTCTTTGATGCGGCTTCACGATTGGAGGTTCTCACCAATTGTTTGGGGAGGCAATCGCTGCGACAGGGTGTCGCCGGAGCGAGTTGTTTGTTGTCCGCGTTATGGGCGACGACTCGCTTCGGCTCGTCAGGTGACTTGGCCGACCTCCCAGTTCTGCCAGCGCCACCACGCGAGCCGCAATCCGACGAAGGCTACGGTATAGAGGCCGACGATGGTGGGGATGAGAATTGCCGGTGTCTGCCATTCGTGGAGGTGGGATTGAAGCAGGATCGGCGTCACGATGCAGAGCACGACGGCGATCCAGGCAATGCCCCCGACGAGCACAATCTGCCACAGTGACCTCAACGTGAGCGTCCACATTCCCACGGCGAAGATGATCCCCGTGATCCCGACGACAAAGACTGCGGCTAGGGAAGCCTGCATTGCAGACCAACTCCCCAGTAGTCCGGCCCACAGCATTGCGGCACCGAAGGCGATCGAGACGAGCAGCACCGGTGCGATCTCCGAAGCGACTCCTAGAAACCATGTGCTGGCCCAATCACGGCGACTCGCGGGCCGCAGCAGTTCCATTTCCTGCATCGGGCGGCGCTGCCAGGCAAACGCCAGGGGCATGATCAGCCCACACCCGAGCATTTGAAAGATAAACGGAGGAACTGCCGTCGGCCCGAATTGGGACCACCCTTCCGGGGCCAGCCACGCCACAAGCACGCCGATGACAATCAAGATCACAACCACTGCTCGCAGCCAATCGAGCGTGCGTCCCGCGCCGCCGAGGCGCCACAAGGCGAGCGATGTCGTGCTCTTCCGCTGCTGCATCCGTTTGATAAAGCGTTCTATGCGTGAGTCGAACAGTCGATAGGCGAATGCGGGCTTCTTACCTTCGCCAGCTCTTACCGCAGCCAGGCTTCCGGTCCATTCGGCCCAGCCACGGGTGTCGAACATTCCCATGGGAACGTTCGCTGTGCCGGACTCTTCCAAGCGTCGCCGCAAGCCGGTCTGCAACGCGATCAGTTCATAGGCTCCCCACAGCGAACCGGCCAGTACGATCATGAGCAGCCACGGTTGGCGACCCGACAAGAACCAGTCGAGGTCCGCGCCGAACAGAAAGGAGCCAAACGCGACACCAAACACGGGAAACCCGACACTCGGCAAGGCGATGGCAAAGTTGCAGAACCCCGGAAGCTGATTGCCACTCATGAGACTGATCAATTTCGTTCCTGCGGCAAGCAGCAAGGCGGACGCCCCGCATAGACTCAGCGCGACGAACACAGAACATCCCGCCCAGACCAGCAGACCGAACGTCGCGATGACCAGCACAACAGAGATGCCAATCGCGAGGCTCAAGTGCGACCGCGCGAAGTGCGGCGTTAGCACGCTGGCGGTTGCCACGAATTGCGACGACAACTGAACCGACAGCAGGACGAGCACCAGCAGCCCGCCGATCAGGATCATCGCCGCGCGTTGTCCG
>JAYUFF010000794.1:0-1554 GCA_043738825.1 Schlesneria sp. | reverse complement strand
CGGTCGCCAGACCGTGGGATTTTGCGGTCACGGTGCGATCCCCACGCTCTGGCGAGCGTGGCTACGAATCTAAAGTGAGTGCCATTCGCGCGTCGGGCTGGTTTTGATGGTCACTCCTGCCAAATTAGGACACCACCCCAGTGCCGAAGGTGAACCGGGGCGAGGGGACAACACGGCGGCCGCTCATTACGATGTCGCCGCCGTTTGGAATCCGCTCTCGTGAGGAACCTCAGCGATGTCACACGTCGTTCGTGTTGCGCTGGCTGTCGTTGTTGGGCTGCATCTCTCCCTGAGTCTGTTCGCTCAGGAGCCGAAGCAGCCGCTGATCCCTCACGCGCAGGACAAGCCGCCCAATGAGCCGCGCGATCCGGCGACCGCCGCGAAGATGATGACCGTGCCAGAAGGCTTCTCGGTCGAGGTCGTGGCGGCCGAGCCGGACATCGTCAATCCCGTCGCGATGGCGATTGATGAGCGAGGCCGGTTCTGGATTACCGAGTCGCTCGAATACCCGCGCAAGTCGCCGGGGCCGGGGCAGGATCGAGTCAAGATCCTCGAAGACACCGATGGCGACGGGAAGATGGACAAGTTCACCGTCTTTCTCGACGGCCTCAACATTCCGAGCGGCATCGCGGTCGGACACGGCGGCGTGTGGGTGGTCAACTCGCCCGACCTCCTGTTCGTCCCCGATGCCGATCGAGACGGCAAGCCCGACGGTCCTCCGCAAGTCGTCGTCACCGGCTTCGGTCGCGCCGATACGCACGAGCTGCCGAACTCGCTGACGTGGGGGCCGGATGGCTGGCTGTATGGCCTCAACGGCGTCTTCAACTACTCGCACGTGACATACCCGCCCGACTCGCCGTGGTTGAAAAAGATCGAAGCCGAACGTAGCCACGCTCGCCAGAGCGTGGGGGTTGGAGCAAAGGATGGCGAAGGAAAGAAAGATGTCGATGGCGCAGCGACCCACGTTCTGGCGAACGTGGCTACCGAGTTCAAGTTCACCTGCGCGATGTTCCGCATTCATCCGCGGACGCGCGAGTTCCAGGTCTTCTGCGAGGGGACGAGCAACCCGTGGGGGATCGCCTTCAACGACGAGGGCGAAGCGTTCGTCAGCGCGTGCGTGATCGACCATCTGTGGCATCTGGTCGAGACCGGCTACTACCACCGTCAGGGCGGCCCGTATCCGCCGTTCACGTGGAAGATCGAAAGCATCGTCCAGCACAAGCATCAGAAGGCGGCCTACTGCGGCATCCATTTTTTCGACAGTGATGCGTACCCGGAGCGGTATAGAAAAAAGCTCTACATGGGCAACATCCACGGCGGCTGCATCAACGTCGATCGGATCGAGCGGGACGGCTCGACGTACAAGGGCTTTGGCGAGCCGGATTTTCTCACGGCGAACGATGCGTGGTTCATGCCCGTCGTGCAGAAGACCGGACCCGACGGCTGCCTCTACATTCTGGATTGGTACGACCGCTACCACTGCTATCAGGACGCCAACCGAGACCCCGCCGGCATCGACCGCCTGAAGGGCCGCCTCTACCGAGTCAGATACAA
>JAYUFF010000793.1:0-11118 GCA_043738825.1 Schlesneria sp. | reverse complement strand
GATGTCATCCTGGCCGAGCCGGTCGGAAGTTGCACCGACTTGGTGGCGACGGTGATTCAACCGCTCAAACAGCTCTATCAGGCTCGATTCCAGATCGCCCCGTATGGCGTGATCCTGAAGCCGAGTCAGGGCCGCAAAATTTTGAAGAATGAGGCGGGGACGGGCTTCTCGCCCAAGGCGGCCTACATTCTGCAAAAGCAGTTGGAGGAGGCCGATCTGATTCTCATCAACCGCATTGATGAATTGACTCCCGCCGAGTTGACGGAACTGCACACGCTGCTCGACGAGCAGTATCCCGACACGCCACGACTTGCCGTTTCGGCTAAAACAGGCTTGGGATTTGACGCCTGTTTCGAGTTCCTCGATCAGACCGGCAACTTCGGTCGCCGCGTGCTCGATATCGACTACGACATCTACGCGGAGGGCGAGGCGGAACTTGGCTGGCTCAACAGCAGCATTCAATTGGCGGCCTCGGCCGAGTTCTCGCTGGATGAATTCCTGCTCGACGTGATTCGCGGCCTGAAGCAACGTCTGGTGGCAGACGGCTTGGAAGTCGCGCATCTCAAGGTGATCGGCCTCAGCGCGGCCGCGTTCGGCGTCGCAAACCTTGTCAGCCGCGACCTCCCCCCCGAGTTGTCGCTGCCGTCGTTCGCTCAAACGCGCGAAGTCGATCTCGTCGTGAATGCCCGAGTCGCGTGCGACCCCACGCTGCTGGGCGAACAGGTGGTGGAGACCGTTCGCGAAACATGTGCCTCGCACGGCGTCACGCCGACGTTCGGTGCTACTCAGATGTTCCGCCCCGGCCGACCACAGCCAACTCACCGCATGGAAGCGGCGGGAGCGGTCTAGTCAGCCACAATCAAGGGAAGCGGCGGAACCACGGATGGCACAGATTTCACGGATGACACAGATCAGACCAATGACCAATCAGGCAAAGACCACTGACGCTAGATCGCATCTCAAAACTAGCCCGACGCGCGACCGAGGGCTTCGGAGACATCGAATGGTCAGCCCTCGCTTGCGCGTCGGGCGAATGGCACTAGGATAAGAAATTCAGGTGCCTAGAACGGCCTTGCTCAATAACAGGCAGTTGCCAAGAAAGTCGTGAAGCTGCCCACAAAGCCCCCGGCGTTGGTAATGTTAGGCCACGTCAATGGCTGTGACAGCAGGGACTGGACGAGAAAGAAAGACGACAGGCTCACCATAATTAGGGCATTTCAGCCCGTCTAAAGTATGGGAGATGTCTTCCAAAGTCCCGCACTTGCTTGACCACGTTCCGTCGGCGAGTTGTTTCGCCGCGTGCTTAGGATGACCGCCTGCGGCATAGATCGCGACCTTTTCAAGCCCGTCTTCTACGCTTCCGTCCGCGCATCGGATATAGCCAATGGTTGCATACGCTTGCACAAATGCGTCGATTGTTACGGAGCGGTCGGCTTTGTCTGGCCAGTAATAACTATCATCTGGCCACCAGCACCGATGGGACTCACCGGCCGCCCACGCAATGCAGTTGTACAACACAGTCCGCTTGCTCGTGACTGTGTAGCGTGCCGTTTTGAGCGATGGAAGCTCTTTCTCAAGTTTGTCATTCGCCACCGATGTACCCTTTGGACTGGCCCCATCTGATCCAGTCGGCAGACATGGATGCGATATCCCCGCGATGTTCCTCGGGGACTGGATCGCAGCCAGTGATTGATCTCAGAGCCCAAAACCAATGCCCAGGCTCGCTCTGCATCTCGCGCAATATCAACGGAACAGCAGGCTCTCCAAGTCCAATGATCCGTTGATACGCATGGTGCATAGAAATGTCGGTAACTGAAGAGTACGCGGATGTCTCTTCTAGCCAGACATCGGCCGAGTCACGGAAGATCGTCTCAACACTGCGACCGCTCAGACGGGCAGGGGTGAGCCGTTGTAGCAGTTGGCCTGTTGCCTGTGATGTGGCTTCGACAAACCAGCGGTCTACCGCATCGCGGGGAAGATCAATCACTGCATTGTAGACGATTTGCGATATCTGCCATGCGATAGCATCTTTTGTCAGATCGCGAATATGCAGCAAATTCGGGCTAACGCCGAGATGAATTATGACGTGATGCTTGGCGTCATCAAATGACCACGAATAGCACCGAGCAACGAACCGAATCAGCCGCATCTGATTCGGGAACACCGTATCGCTGTTCAGGCACCCCCACACTTCACGAACCACATCTTTTGGGGCGCGCGCTCCCAAAACTGGATCGCGATTGTTTTCATCTGACTGTGGAACGATTCTGGTATATGGATTGACGTCTTGAGGGAAAAAGGAGCGTCGGCGATTATGGCTAATGGCTAGCATTGTCATCATCCCCTGAAATTACTGTGTGAAGTCCCGTATCCTGAGCCATGCGTGTTTTAGCTACTCGCGCCTTGTGCAGCGCACGCTCACACTGTGCGCGTATCGCGATAATATCGACCTCGTCAAGCGCGACGCTTAGGCTGTGATCGCCCTCGCGATTGTCAAAGTGCAGCCGTAGTGTGTAGGAGACGACCGCCCCGTCAATGTCCATGCCGTCGTCATCTAGGTCATTGAACACTGGGCGAATGTCAGTGACGATTCGCGCGCTCTGAAATAGGTTGGCGTGATCGTAAGCGAGGTCGTTGGCCTTAGACACTGAGCGAATCGCCGCCGTCCCGAATAACGTCGCGAGCGGTGGCTCAATTGTGTACCACGCATCCTTTTCGGCAGCGCTCCATCCCTCAAGCCTGCCGATTCCATCGTGAAGGGATTCCATCACCTCATCAACACTTAGCTCTCTCTGTCGAACCAACTGATTCAAGGCTAGGAGCTGGCGCGTGAGGGCCGCTGTTTCTTTCTGCTTTCCCCCCAAGAACTGAACGATGATGCGTTGTAACTCCACAACCGTCAGCGGAAGTTGCCGTGTCAGGACATTGAGGTGTTCACCTATCCTCTGGAGTTCTTCACTTCCAAAATCGCGAATTACGGCTAAGTCGGGAACCTGATCCGGGGGGATTTTGAATTTGACGGACATCTTACGGCTTTCTTTGTGGTTGTCGTCGCCGCTCACGCGAATCCTAAGCCCATGCCGTGATTACGGGAAGGCCGGACTGACGTTCCTCGGCGGCCAACACCATAGCGTCCGCCCTGTGGACACTCAAACCATCTGCTCAACTGTTCGCCGCATCAGGACTTCGCCCGCCCGAATAGCTTGGCCCGGTCCCAGTTCGCGCTCTTGCACTTGGGGCAGACTCGCGGCTTCTCGGTATTGGCGACACTCTGTGTTGATGGGCGGGGCTGGACTATCCTGATGCAACCATGCCGACATCGTACAAACGCACGAAAGACTTGTTGAGGGATTGCCTCAGTGCCCGGTTGCCGTCCGAACTGCGGAAGCGGATCGAAGCGCATCTCGCGGGCAGGAAGGGCGGCTTCCACTCCCGCAAGGCTAATCGCGAGAAGGGACGGTCGGCGGGGATCGCCTCTTGATTCAATCAACAACAAATGTCATCAGAGGCAGGCCGGTTACGAGAAACGTGGAATTGGAGCGCCAAGCAAGGCGATTTTCGATTGTTGAATACACATACAGATTCTTGAGTGCGCTGGCACAGCAGCGAGGTCGAGGGCTAGCGCGATCCGCCATTATGGATCTCATTGGACTGACGGACGCTAAAGCGCTGGGCGGTGCGTTTGTCGCAATCAACAACGCCTTGGAGGAACTCAATTTCAATCCGAATCTTGTGTATTCCTCTAGTGGTTTCATGAGCAACAAGATGTGGAGCGCTGGCCCTCAAATTCTTGATGCGATTGGAGCCATCCAAGGACGACTTCACGCGATGGAACCTAGTGGCTTGATGGCGACATTCGCAAAGGGTAGCTCGGTGGACTGAGGCCCCGACAAAACATGGAACTGCATGATGCGGCGACAGAAGGAACGACTGAAAAAACGAAGCCCGAATCGACGCTGTAACGCCGACCGGGCTTTCGTCTTTATGGTGGCACCGATCGGTTTGCTCCCTATTCCCTACCAAAAGAAAGTGAGGTTTGCCGTGCGGTTGCGTCCACGCGAGTCAATACGCTGATCCCGCCACAGTTGCGGGGGTGAATCCACAGGATTCCGATTCTCAGACTCTTTGTCTTTGCTTGGTCGCAGACCGGACAAGAGTTCCCATTGTAGGCCATCAACACCGCTGGTAGCGGTCTGCGCTGGCGGTGTCTACATAGGTATTAGAACTACAATCATGCCCGCATGCAAGTGGGCTTTCACCATCAAAGGTTTTGTGAAAATGTCCGGACATACAGGTCAAGTCAATCCGGTTAGCGGCATCTACCGGTCTCAAGGATGCCATTCAGTCGAGCGAGCCATCCCTCTAGGGCACGTCTTTCCGCCGTGTGCGCATTGCCACCAAGCGGTGACGTGGGTCTTGGTGCGTAGGACTCAGACGACCTGATTCCCGACGATAAGCATTGCCCATCCCTCGCTATGTGGGTGATGCTCGACAAATCGTCCACTCCGCTCAGCCAAAGCGACCAATCGACTCGCATTTTTGTCGAGAACAAGATTGGAAAAGGGCTGGGCGTTTTCTTCCAATTGCCGCCGAAACATCTCCCATTCCACGCCGAGCGTGAAACAGACATGCGGTGGCATCCCGGCAAGCGAATTGTCATCAACGTCAAACGGCTCAATGAGAGCGAAGTCCGCCATGCCATCAACCTTCATTTCTTTCGAGTGGTTTTCTGGACCGCAGCTAATAGCGTGTCTCTCATCCAACGCGCAAGCTTGACGTTCGCCGCCTTGGCGGCATTCGTTAATGCGTCTCGCTCCAACTCGGACACCCGAGTCTGAACGATCACTCCCTTGGCCTCGCCTTCCGGCAACTCTGGCCTGCCCATCTTCTTTTTTGCCATGCACGTATTGTATGACAAAAAGTAAAGCCGTCAAGCTTGACTCTTCTATAATTTGTCATACAATATGTGTGAGGCTGGGACGCCTATCCCAGCGCAAACAAAAGCCCCGGTCGGACGCCAATCCAACCGGGGCAACCAACATCCAAGCGAATCGCCCGAATGCCAGAGTGACACCTGCATTCTACTCCCGATTCGCCGCAAAAGTGAAGGCGAATCAAGATGGCTCGCAAAGACTTTCGGGTCGTTCGTGACAGATTTGCGAAAGACTCCGCATTGCCGTTCGGCCGCATTCTCACGCGGGACTATGTTCTCGGCATCTTGGAAAGCGAAGGCCACAAGTACCGACAGCGAGTCTTCTGCCCGTTGATGACCTTGTGGGCATGGCTCAGCCAGTGTCTCTCACAAGACAAGTCGCTGACCGAAGCTGTGACGCGCATCCTCGTTCACCGTGTTTCGACTGGACTGCCAGCCTGTTCGGCATCGTCGTCGAGCTACGCGGATGCTCGTTCGCGATTTCCGTTGTCGGTACTGACGCGGATGGCGAAAGAAGTCGGTCGCAAGGTTCACGATTCCGCGCAGGACTCTTGGCATTGGCGGGGACGGGAAGTGTTTCTGGCCGATGGAACCGGACTGTCTATGCCGGACACTGTCGAGAATCAGATTGAATGGCCTCAGCCGAATCCCGAGCGAGTTGGTCTTGGTTTTCCCACAATGCGAGCCGTGGCGATGATTAGCCTCGCGACCGGCGCGGTTGTGGATTTCTCGTTCGCGAAGTATGCGGGCAAGGGAACGGGCGAAAGCAGTCTGCTTCGCGGCATGATCGGCAACATGAACTCCGGCGACATTCTGGTTGCCGACAAGGACCACCCGAGTTTCTTCACCATCTGTGCGTTGCAACGGCAAGGTGTGGACATGGTGAGCATCTCGCATCACCAACGAATCGTAGACTTCAACCAAGGGACGATCCTTGGCCAAAACGATCACGTTGCGACGTGGCACAAGCCGTGTCGCCCGGCATGGATGAGCCTTGAGGAGTACAATACGCTCCCGGACACGCTCTACGTCCGGGAGTTCATAATAGACATCGACAGTCGCGAAGGTGGCAAAGAACAAGCCGTGGTCATCAGCACGATGACCGATCCGTCGATTCCGCAGAAAGAGATTTCCGATCTGTACTGGCGACGGTGGAATTGCGAGTTGGATTTGAGGGCCATCAAGCAATCAATGCACTTGGACGTCCTGCGCTGCAAGACTCCCGAGATGGTATGCAAGGAACTGTGGGTTCATCTGCTTGCTTACAATCTGTTGCGTGGCGTGATGGCCGAGTCGGCGAAGCGTGCGGAAGTCACCCCGCGTCAACTGAGCGTCAAAGGGGCAATGCAAGCGGTCGAGGCATTCACACCCGCGATGATGGCGACAGACACCGGCGACGTGCTGTACACTGCATTCCTGACAACTGTCTCGGCTCACCGCGTTGGCAACCGACCGGGACGGATGGAACCGCGATTCAAGAAACGACGCCCGGCGTGGAAAGACTACATGACCGTGCCTCGCCACAAGTGTCACCGAAGACTGGCTTCGGAAGCCCGTTCCTTATCCTAGTGCCATTCGCGCGTCGGGCTAGTTTTTCCAGGGCAAATCGAGTTTTGAAATGCGTTCTACTCTCCTTCCTCTTCATCAGTGTTATTTGTGAAATCCGTGACATCTGTGGTTGGCTTTCGCTTCGCGTTTTGGAATGGCAGAACAACGCCGTGTGGTTTCCACACTTTGATCTTTGGGATTTGAGATTTGATTGGGCTTTGGTTCTTGAGATTTGGTTTTTCGTCGCGGCCTCGCCGCAGTAGGATTCACCGCAATGTATCTTCGCATGGCCAAGCGGCTGCTGCTCGAAACCGACAAGCGTCTGTTGTGGAAGCTCGCCTATAACTTTGGCTTCAAGGGAATGCTGTCCGTTCAACGGTTCAAGCGCCGGATGAAGCGGGGTGAGTTCTTTCCGCCGTTCATCTACATCTCGGTCATCAACAGTTGCAACCTGCGCTGCCAGGGCTGCTGGGTCGATGTGTCGGCGAAGCAGCAGACGATCGACCTCGACGCGATGAACCGGCTGCTCACGGAGGCCAAGGAGGCCGGCAACAGCTTCTTCGGCATCGTCGGGGGCGAGCCGTTCATGCACCCGCAGTTGCTGGAGATTCTCGCCGCGCATCCCGACTGCTACTTCCAGGTCTTCACGAACGGCCACTTCATCACCGACGAGGTCGCCGCCAAACTGCGAGAGCTTGGGAACGTGACGCCACTCATCAGCGTCGAGGGGACCGAGATCATCAGCGACGAACGGCGCGGCCGCCCGGATGTCCTCTCCAAGACGATGGCGGGCCTGCAAAACTGCCTCAAGCACAAGGTGCTGACGGGCGTCTGCACGAGCGTCTGCCAGACGAACATCGACGATCTCGTCAACGAAGCCTGGCTCGACCGCCTCATTGAGATGGGCGTGATGTATTCGTGGTTCCACGTCTATCGCCCGATGGGCCCGAACCCGCAGCCGGAACTGTCGCTCACCCGCGAGCAGCAGCTTCGCATCCGCCGGTTCGTGGTCGACATGCGCGTCAAGAAACCGATCGGCATCATCGACGCCTACTACGACGGTGAGGGCAAGGCCCTCTGCCCCGCCGCGTCGGGGTTGACTCACCACATCAACCCGTGGGGAGGGATCGAGCCGTGCCCGATCATTCAGTTCGCGAAGGAATCGATCTACGACAAGCGGCACATCAAGGATGTCATCGGCCAGTCCGAGTTCCTGAAGGATTTCCGACAGGTGGCCGCGTCATCCACGCGAGGCTGCATCGTGCTCGAACGCCCCGACCTGCTGCACCAACTGGTGGTCAGCCACCAGGCGGGCGACCAGACCGCGCGGAAGACCGCGCTGGCCGAACTCACCGCCATGCAGTCGCGTCCGTCGCAATACGGCCCCGGCCAGGAGATCCCCGAACGAAGCTGGGTATATCGTCTGGCCAAGCGATTCTGGTTCAACGATTTCGGAGCGTATGAGGCTCTCGATGCTGCGACCTTGCAGCAGCCAGTGCCAGCGATCAAGTGATCGTGAGAATCGGCGGTTGCCAAACGCTATCGGAGCCGTATCGTGTTTTCCGCGATAGCGGATTGATAATGGCCCATCCGTGGGATAACGCAACTATCCTCGATCCATCGTGGTTAATAATTAGTTGTGGCGAGAGAAAGGAAAGAAGATGAGTGACAATCCCTTGATGAAAGATGTCATCCGCAGGCACAGTCAAATTCTCGAAACAGCCGATCCGGCAAGTCCGGAATTTCGACGAGCAAAGGCAATCGTCGAGGAATATCGCCACGAGGAGATCCTTTCCGGGAACCGGACGACTTCACCATTGACGGGAAAACACTGGTATGAGAATTCCCTTGGTATGTTTGTGCTCGGGGTCATTGGTGCAATCATCGCCGGTGGCGTCACCTTTTATTTGGGTTGGACCTGAGAAACAGAAATACGCCGTGCCGATGCCAGGCTGGGTGGCACGTCCCTTCACTTTGAATGCTCAAGCAATGCCGTCCCGCCGCAACAGCCGATGCCGGTGATCAAGTGATCTTGACCCTCATCCCCTTGCACGTCACTTAACGAGTTGTTGGGCGAGGAAATGCAGATGCCTTCCATCACGAATTGTCCGAAGTGTGGAAAGAAACTCGGTGAAGGAGTCACCCGGTGTTGGGCCACGGGTTGTGATTACGTGTTGCCTGCCGGGGTCAAAGATGAACCGTCCGAAAGTACCGCTTTGCAGGTGGTGAATTGGGTGGCTGAAATGGCCATCAATGGAATACCGCCGCTCAGTTCAGCCGAGTTCCTCGCGCAAGAGTATCTCATTGACCAGAGTTTTCCCGACCACGGTGAACGAATCGAATCTCTGATCAATTGGGAAACCGCGAAGAACTTCACGTCGGGGTTTCTGACGGGGGTGGGTGGCCTTATTACCTTGCCTATTGCACTGCCAGCAGCGTTCGGGGCATCGTGGATAATCCAGGCCCGGATGTCGGCTGCCATTGCCAGAATTGCTGGTTTTGACCTTCATTCTGATCGAGTTCAAACGTTCGTTGTCGCATGTTTGCTGGGCGACGCCCTGAAGGAGATGGGCAAGGTAGCAGGCATCAAAATCGGCGTAGGGCTAACGAAGTCTCTAATCAACCAGATTCCAGGCAAACTGCTCATCGAGATAAACAAGCAAGTCGGTTTTCGCCTCATCACAAAAGCTGGACAAACAGGAGCAATCAATATGATGAAGGGTGTTCCTCTTGTTGGTGGTTTTGTCGGTGGAGGTCTCGATGCTTATTCTTGTCGAATTGTGGGTAGGAGTGCCAAAAACCTGTTCTACCGCCCAGAGTGTTCTGAAGGTTCGGATGCTGAAACAGACTGCGGCACCTGACATCGGCCGCTGTACTAACCCAATGAGTCAGATTGTTGGGCGGCAGAGTCACTGCTTCTCGCCTCCCGTATTTTGAAATCGAGTGGCGGCATCCATGCCGTCAATGCAATCAACGCATACTTTGGATGCAGTTTTCATGGATCAGGCCATTCGCAATCCCTTCGGCGTATCAGCATTCGGCTCCGCAATCGTCCGTGTCGCACCTGATACTGTATCTATCAAGTTCGCTGTGAAGCGTACCGCACAGCATCCGAAAAATGCGTTTCAAGAAGTCCGTGCTGCTTCCTGGGCTGTGCAGGCTTACCTCAAGAAGGCCAAGCTCACCGAGTTTGGTTCGTCGCAAGTGAGTCTTGAACCAACGTTCAAGTACACCGGCGGTGAACAGCTATTTGTTGGCTACACTGCCAAAGTAGGATTCGTCGTTCGGCTGAAGAAATTGTTACGTGTAGAAGAGATCACGGCGGGCGTAATTGATGCCGGTGTCAATGAATTGCAGGCGGTCGAATTTCAAACCAGTCGCCTGAAGGAAATTCGCGCTGACGCACGGCGAGCCGCGATTGCGGCCGCACGCGAAAAAGCCGATCTCTATTGTCGCGCTGCGGGCGTCAGTTTGGGTTCTGTCATCCACATTGAAGACGTAAATCCCGACACCCTGCGGCACCGTGAAGGCCATGTCATCGGAGAGATGCAATCAGACAACGAACATGGTGCCAGCGTATTCGATCCCGGCTGTATCGTTGAAGGTGCTGCGGTAATTGTCGGGTTCACAATTAGCTCATAATCGGCGGGGTGGCTCTACTCGACCGGCGCGCGGTCTCAAAGATGTGCCACTGCTGGTCGGCTTGGGGACCAGCAGTGCCGATGGAGGATCGGCTCACCACTCGCACGGCTTGTCCCAAAGCCGACCAGCAGTGGCACGTCCCATTTGATAGATTGATCAGGCTGGGCCACCGCGCGTTCAAACAGAAAGGTGTCACATGGGTTTGCCACCACGAGTTGCTGTCTACACGCCTGCCGAATACTTGCATCTCGAACGAGCGGCCACGTACCGCAGCGAGTACTTCCGTGGCGAAATCTTCGCGATGGCGGGCGGGTCGCCCCAACACAGTCGCATCAAAACGAACGTCATCAGCCAACTCAACAGCCAGCTCAAGGGCCAACCCTGCACGACCTACGACAGCGACCTGCGGATCAAATGTCCGACCGGCCTTTACACCTATCCCGATGCGAGCGTGATCTGTGCTGAACTGGAGTTTGATGACGACCAAAGGGACACGGTGCTCAACCCCACGCTGCTGATTGAAGTCCTGTCGAAAAGCACCGAAGCCTACGACCGCGGCAAGAAGTTCGACAATTACCGCTCGATCCCGTCCCTGCGCGAATACGTCCTCGTCTCTCAGGACGAACCGACGATTCAACGGTTCCTGCGCAATGACGACAATACTTGGACGCTGACCGCAGTTGCGGGTCTCGATCAGACCATTCCACTTCGCTCCATCGGCATCGACCTGCCGTTGTCGGAAGTCTACGAACGAGTCGATTTCACAGCCGCAGGCCCAGCAGAAGAAACTCCACTCTGAAGCAAAAAGCTGTAGGCCGAAGTCGAGGCTTTGCGAGACGCACTCTGACCCCGATGGGCGGGGTGGCCCTGCTCAATCGGTTCGCGGTCTCAAAGATGTGCCACTACTGGTCGGCTTTGGGACAAGCAGTGCCGATGGAGGATCGGCTCACCACACGCACTGCTTGTCCCAAAGCCGACCAGTAGTGGCACATCTT